>DAIOHI010000561.1:0-1846 GCA_036744815.1 Paludibacteraceae bacterium | reverse complement strand
TCGAAATCAATTTCGAAGATACCATCGTAAATGCCATCCGACTCATCGCAAGCCGTTATTTCGACATCAACTGACTTAGGTTTTGCCCTAATGTCCGCTTGTAATTGTTTTATTAATCGGCAACCAGTTTGGTTATACTGAAAAGAAAACCAAACAACACTCGAAGGAGTCATCGGATAAGCTAATAAGTCTTCAGTTGTCGGAGTATTATCAACCGCGTCTTCCTTCGAATCGTGGTAGCTGATATTAAAATCATTTATCGTATAAGGCGCAGGAATCATTTGCCTTGCAAAAGAAGGCAGATTAACAGTCTCACTCAAGCCTCCGAAGTCGCATATTAAGAAAACGCTATCCAGAATCACGCTATCCAAGGAAAGATATTGTTCGAATTTAAGCGTATCGACAGAGAAACATCCTCTTTTATTTATTACCCGAACATAGACTGTATCGGGGAAACTTTGAATCGTATAGTTATTAAGTGACAATGAATTATTTCCTATCGAAGCTTTCTCCCAAGTCGAGTAAAACGAGATGCGATAATCATTGGCATTATTAAGTCCCAAAGAGTCTTTGTATTCTAATAATGAGATGATTTCTTTTGTTTTGCCATCGTCGTTCAAGCTATTGTTATTACAAATAAAAAATGTATTTGGAAGTGCCAGAATAGGTGTTTTTTCTAAAACAACGTTCAATTCTTCCACAATATAACAAGCTCCATTATCTATTTTTACCCAGAGTTTTGTTGTTAATGTTATATTTATCTCCGAAATGTATTTATTAACATTGTTCTCAGCATCAGATTTTGTGTCGTGCAATGTAATCAATGCAGTATCTATGCTTACCAAGGCGGGATTCTTCTGAAGCAACTGCTCTTTAATGTCAGCAATGAGCACAAGTTCTTTGCCATCGTTTAGCATATCGCATATCTGAATCGTATCGTTATTGAGCGTAGGCTCTTCCAATAAAGTAAAATAAATGGGAAGAATGCTTTCGCATAAAGTTATCGAATCGCTCACATGCACAAAAATAGTATCTCCATTATCTGTCGGCAAAGTAGTTATTGTGTAATTGAGCGCTGTGTTTTTGTCATAACTTCCTATATAATAAGGCGACGGCAAATCTGTAATTTTAATTTTCCGGCTGTAAAAATCAATTCGCAATCCGGCTGACGATCCGTTAATCAAAGCTTGAAGGTTGAAGTCCTCTTCGTTGTTGTTGCCGATATCGCAGAGTGTCGTATCCTGGATTAAGGGTAAATCGGAAGCGGAACTCAACTTGATCAGATAAGCATATATGATTGGACAATTATTCAGAATGTCGGCTCGGACAAAGACCGTATCGCCGTCGTGAACCAGATATCTATCAAAAGCATTCGACAAAATAGAATCCTTCCTTATGTGAGCATCATCAGAAGCGGCATAAACTTCGAGTGAGAGAATGTCACTTGGATCAAACATCAACAATAAACTGTCACGAGTTTCATCGACAAGGACTTCTAAGTCAATGTCTTCTTCCCCATCTTCGTTAAAATCGCAAACTATTCTCGGAATCTCTTTTACTTCTATCTCTAGCAAATAAAGCTCTAATTTATGATTGTAAAAACATCCGAAAGAGTTTATAAAAACATATATTGTCGTATGCGAGTCTGAAATTGTAAGGCTGTCTATGCTGAAATCCTTGGTCGGATTCTTCATGTTTTCGATATATAAACTGCGGAGCGAATCCGAGGCGAAATACTTTATATTTTCGCTATCCAATTTCATATATTTTTCTTCGAAAATAATATCGAAATTTCTCAAATCGACAAATTCCCTTCCGTCGTTGTATGTATCGCAAATATCTATTC
>DAIOHI010000560.1:0-1853 GCA_036744815.1 Paludibacteraceae bacterium | reverse complement strand
TGATAAATAAAAAATCAAGTTGACTAACAACTATTTCACAATAATCTTGCTTCCTGCCGAATGGCTTACAAATTCCGGAGCGTACTGACATTGTATGCTCGTTACGCCGCTTGCATATTCGCCACTTGCATTTACCCAGGCTTCGTATTCGAAAACATAAGTTCCCTTCGCTAAGAATGAGAAGAAAAACTGCGTGGAAGCGTCTTTCGTTGTTTTGTAATAAGCCGTTCCTTCGCGCCAAACGTATCCGGAACTTTGTTCGGTTGCTTCGAGACAGGAAGCGCGTAAGTCTTTCAATGCAACAAATTCCAAATCTCTATCGCTTGTTACTACCAATCGGGTAATGATTTTATCGCCTGTTTTCAATTCGGCTTGTTCGATTGGAATTATCGTTTTTTTATCCGATTGCATTTTTTCTACAAAAAGCTTTTTCGAAACGCTCAAGGCTCCTCCGGCTTGCTGCACTTTATCCAAATCCTGATAATACTGCCAATACATAGCTCCCCAGCCAATGTTCGCATCCTGTTTGCTTACAGTAACGCTTGCTGTTTGAGGAGTGATTTCCGTCGTTGGAATACTTTGCTTGAAATAGCCCGTTCCGGCTTCTTTCGATTCGGCTTTCAGTTCTTTTTGTCCGACAGTAATTTTCACATCGCCTTCCGAAGCCAGCCAATCGCTTCCGTAGTTCAACAGAGCATAAACGGCATCGACGGTCGAAAGAGGCGAATCCCAGCGTTGCGTTTGTTTTTGTTTCAAGAGCCAGATTTTTAGCTCGTCCACATCCGACGGATTGTTGCCCATCGCAGCAAATGTTTCGAGCAGCATCGTGTGTACCATAATCGGACGTTCGTTCCAGAAATATCCGGAAGTGTTTTTCGCCCAATACATTCCCATTTCGTCCGTCTTCATCGCGTTTTCTTTCAACGATTTCAAAATGGATGCGACTAACTTCGTGTTGTCGTTGCGAGAAGCGATAAGAGCCGTTGCCGCTTTGCCGTAAAGTGTTGCCTGTTTCCAATACTTATAGGCTTGCTCGGTATAATAATTGGCAGCTTCTATGGTTGACTGACTCATCGCTACATCCGGATACATCGAACGCAAATGCAAATAGAAGTATTGCATATTGCCTATGGTTGCCGCTGTTTTGTAATTCTTATTATTCTTTTTCAATTGGTCGAAGTCGCGTGCAATTTGCAAATCGACGTATTCAATCGCTTTTTGTATCGCGTTTGGCATTTCGGTTTTCGCACTTTGGTTTTTGAACATCGAGTTCAAACGCGCATAATTCAACAGAACATATTGCGTGATGTAACGGCTTTCCGCCATTCCTTCGAACCAAGTGAAAGCACCCGAAGCTTTTTGCAATGAAATCAATTTCTCCCAATACTGCTCATTTTGTTGCTTTTGTTGATTGAGGTCGAAAAGCAAAGCTATTTGGCGTTTCTGTTCTGTTTCGTCTTGAGCTGCTGCTACCCACGGTGTTTCTTCGAGCAACATATTTTTCAACTCGGCGTTCTTTTCCAAATTAGAGAGCAAAGCCTCACGACTTCCACCTTCGCGTTTCCATCGATCGAACATAGCCGAAAGTTTGGGATTGGAATTTGCAATGTAAGTCGCCAAAGTATTTACGTAATATGCCGCGAAATAATCCATCGCATTGCTGTTTTCGGGCACAGCCAACGTCGGTAAAGCTTGTACGGCATACCAAGCCGGATTCGATGAAAATTCGACAGACAAATTTTGCGTTTCTACTTTCGAGGCGTTCTCGGCTAAATTTTTAAAGTTGAATGTCCGTGTTTGATTTCCACGAATGGTTAACGGAAGGCTTTCGGTCAGCAATACTTTGTCGGGCA
>DAIOHI010000559.1:0-1860 GCA_036744815.1 Paludibacteraceae bacterium | reverse complement strand
TGAATTTGGTCGATCCTTTTGTGAAAAAACGAAATCCTTTCGTTCCGATTCTCATCGCAGTTATTGTTGCGGCATTGTCGGCAGCTTTCTTGTTGTGGCGCTTTGGTTACATTCAATTACCTTGGTTTGCAGCTGCATAAATGGCTTTTTATAACATGTAAATGTGAAAAGGTAGGGATGAAAATTCCTGCCTTTTTTATTTCCTAAATTCAACAATAGAATAGAAAGCACTGGCTTAAAACATGGATTGCACACAATTTTAAAAATGTGCAATTGTATTGTGCTGATATATAATTGCTTGAAGCTTTTGCTTGCAAAGATGTTGAAAAAAGGAGGCAGTATTGTAGATTAATGATTATTTTTGTCGTCCGGATTGAGCGTTGTTTATAACGTTTAGTTTTTTGTTTAATTAAAAAACATAGTAAATATGACTTTAATGAAAAACGTTTTAGCATTGCGCCAAAAGAAAGCCATTGTAGAAAAAGGCGGGGGCGACAAAGCTATTGAAAAACAAATCGCGATGGGTAAAATGACCGCTCGCGAACGTATTCTTGCCATTTTGGATGCCGATTCTTTCCACGAATACGACCTTTTTGTACAACACGAAGAGCGTAACTTCGGCATGGATGGAAAAGAACTTGCCGGCGACGGAGTTATTACCGGAACCGGAACAATAAGCGGTTCTCCTGTTTGTATCTACGCACAGGATTTTACTGTTATGGGCGGCTCTCTTGGATTAAAACATGCTCGTAAAATCACTAAAATAATGGATCTTGCTCTTAAATTGAAAATCCCTTGCATCGGCATAAATGATTCGGGAGGAGCACGTATTCAAGAAGGTATCGGAGCTTTAGCCGGTTACGGAGAAATATTCTATCGCAACACAATGGCTTCGGGCGTCATTCCTCAGATTTCGGTAATCCTCGGTCCTTGTGCCGGAGGCGCGGTTTATTCGCCAGCTTTGACCGACTTTGTTTTTGTGGTTGAAAATATATCTAAAATGTTCATTACCGGTCCAAACGTAATTGAAACCGTTTTAGGAGAAAAAATATCGCAAGAAGATTTAGGTGGAGCTCGCGTTCATGCCGAAATTACCGGAAATGCTCATTTCTATGCTCTTTCGGAAAAAGAATGTTTCCAACAAATTAAGGATTTGATTTCGCTGATCCCTCACAATAATGAAGAAAAAGCAAAATCCATTGCTCCTAAAAAACCGAAAAGCAAGAAAAATATCGAATCAATTATTCCAACTAATCCTAAACAACCTTACGATGTTCGCGATATTATTTATACGCTTACCGATGATTCGCATTTTCTGGAAGTGCACGAACTTTGGGCGGCTAATATCGTAGTTGGATTTGGACGTATGGACGGCGAAACCGTTGGTTTTGTTGCCAATCAACCTTTATATTTGGCAGGATGTTTGGATTGCGATTCTTCTGACAAAGCAGGTCGTTTCATCCGCTTCTGTAATGCCTTCAATATCCCAATTGTTACTTTGGAAGACATGCCAGGTTATCTGCCCGGTGTAGATCAAGAGCATGCGGGTGTTATTCGTCATGGAGCAAAAATGTTGTACGCATATTCGGAAGCAACTGTTCCAAAAATCACCGTTATTTTGCGTAAAGCTTACGGTGGAGGTTACATCGCGATGAATTCACGTCACTTGGGAGCTGATTTTACTTTTGCTTGGCCAAGTGCCGAAATTGCAGTAATGGGTCCCGAAGGAGCTGCTAATATTATTTTCCGGAAAGAAATAATGGAAGCCGAAGACGAAGATGCCATGCGCCAACAAAAAGTGCAAGAGTATATTGATAAATTTGCAAATCCATACGTGGCAGCATCAAAAGGATATATTGA
>DAIOHI010000558.1:0-1862 GCA_036744815.1 Paludibacteraceae bacterium | reverse complement strand
TGGATTTTTGTTGATCAGAAAAGCGTATTGGTATCAAAAGGTTACGAAGCACCGATTCATAATTTTTCGATTACCAACAGCGATTACGACGAAATTACCGACGAAATAATTTATCACGAAGGCAATGTATATCTATTGGTGATGTACGACTTGAGTAAAACATCGGAAAAAGGGGCTAAACGTGCCGAAGAAGTTTATCAAAGAGCGCTTACAAAAGGAGATTTATTTTATGCGCTTACAAGCTCATCTCGCGAAGAAGTGCAAGAATTTACCCAACGAACAGGCGTAACATATCCATTTTGCGAAGGCGATCCTACGACTTTAAAATCGATGATACGATCCAATCCGGGATTGATTCTTATCACAAATGGAAATATCGTTGACAAGAAACCTTGGAGAAAAATTAATTAAGCAGCAAAGATTATTATACATAAATATGTCCATAATTGATGTCATAAAAAAACGGGAATCGGTTCGTACTTACACCGGTGAAAAATTGCATCCCGAGCATGTTCTCGCGATCGAAGATTTCATCAGCAAGCATAAAGCTCCTTTCGGAGTAAATACCCGAATCAATCTAATCAGCACCGAAGCGGATGAAAAAGCCATTAAACTTGGCACATACGGATTTATTTCCGGTGCATCGCATTATTTGACCTTGGTATGCGACGATGCCCCTTTCGCAGAAGAAGGCGGAGCGTATTTATTTGAGCAGTTAGTGCTTTTTTGCACAGAGCTCGGCTTGGGAACATGCTGGCTTGGGGGAAGTTTCAGTCGAAAGAACTTCAAAAAACAACTGAATTTAAAATCAAATGAAACACTCCGAATCGTTTCTCCTGTCGGATATGAAAGCGAAAAAAAACGATTCTTCGACTCTTTATTAAAACCTGAAAGCCGAAAAATCAATCCACGTAAAGCCTTTGGTTCGCTCTTTTTCAATAAAAATATTTCGACTTCTCTTTCGGAAGAAGCGGCAGGAGTTTATGCGCAACCTTTAGAAATGCTTCGATTGGCACCTTCTGCCAATAACGCGCAACCATGGCGTATAATTATGGATGATGGCGTTTTTCATTTCTACCGAGTTCCCGCTATGTTTTCGGCAATAGATATCGGCATAGCGCTTTGCCATTTCGAAGTCACATGCAAAGAACTGGGTATTAATGGTAAATTCGAAACATTAAATCCATCGGAAATAAAATCCTTACTTTATGTTATTTCATGGATTTCAGAATAGATAAAATATAAAAATAGTTATTAAACAATTCTATAAATTTAACAAACAAGATGAGAAAAAACATTGTTGCAGGAAACTGGAAAATGAACAAAAGCCTTCAAGAAGGTCTAACTTTAGCCGGCGAGTTGAAAGAAGTATTAGCAGGAAAAGCGCCTAATTGCGACGTAATAATCGGAACTCCCTTTATTCATTTGGCAAGTGTTGCCGAATTGGTAAAAGGAAGCGTGATAAAAGTAGCGGCTCAAAACAACGCCGACAAAGAATCTGGCGCATATACCGGCGAAATTTCAGCATCTATGGTAAAATCAACCGGAGCTGAATATGTTATTTTAGGACACTCAGAACGTCGCGCTTACTACGGCGAGACTTACGAGATATTAAAAGAAAAAGTATTATTAGCCCTTAAAAATGGCTTGACTCCCGTTTTTTGCATTGGCGAAGTGAAAGAAGAACGCGAAGCAGAAAAACAAAATGAAGTGGTAAAAGCTCAACTCGAAGGTTCTGTGTTCAACTTGGCAAAAGAAGATTTCGACAAAATCGTTTTAGCTTACGAACCCGTTTGGGCTATCGGAACCGGCTTGACAGCAACGCCACAACAAGCGCAAGATATTCACGCTTACATCCGCAG
>DAIOHI010000557.1:0-1875 GCA_036744815.1 Paludibacteraceae bacterium | reverse complement strand
ACGTGCTGCGCGAATATGTTGAACGCTTATTCAATGTGTCAAGTATGGAAATGACTTCCGAAGAAATTTTGGATAGTCTGAACACGTTGAAAGTGTCTCAAAAATCGGCTCACAACGGATTGAAACAAATATTGCAATTGGCTGATTTAGTGAAATTTGCAAAATGGAATCCGTCGCCGGAAGAAAATGAATTAAGTTTGCTGAACGCCTATTTGTTTGTAAATCAAACGAAAATAGAAGAAACGAAACCCGCCGTTGAAGAACAAAATCAGGAAGAGGCGGAAGAAAAACAGCAATAGAATATGATTAAAGCTTGATAAAAGCGGTTTTCTAATGACAGACAAGTGAACTGAATATGACATTTCATAATATAGAATATTTATTTTTATTGCTCTTGCTCGCTCCCGTTATATTTTGGTATATATGGGAAATGCGCAAGTCCGATGCCAGTTTGCAGATTTCGTCGCTTCAGCAATTGGGTAAATTTCCCAAAAGCAAGCGGATACGAATGATGCATTTGCCCTTTGTCCTCAGAGTATTGGCAGTTGTATTTTTGATAATTGCTCTTGCTCGTCCGCAAATGTCGAATAGTTGGAAGTCGGAAAATGTTGAAGGAATAGATATTGTAATGGCTTTGGATATTTCGGGAACCATGCTTGCCGAAGACTTGAAACCCAACCGCTTAGATGCGGCTAAAAATGTGGCGACGGAATTTATTCTATCGCGTCCGAACGACAATATCGGATTGGTCTTATTTGCTCGCGAGAGTTTTACACAATGTCCGCTTACAAACGATCACGCTGTGCTGGTTAATTTGTTCAACGGAGTTCAGTTTGGCATGATTACCGACGGAACGGCTATCGGTCTTGGATTAGGCACTGCCGTAAACCGGATAAAAGAAGGACAATCGAAATCGAAAGTGATTATATTACTGACCGATGGATCGAATAACTCAGGGGATATTTCTCCTTTGATGGCAGCCGAATTGGCTCAAACTTTCGGCATACGGGTTTATACCATTGGAGTTGGATCGCATGGAAAAGTAAGAATGCCTTACAACACGCCTATTGGAATTCAATATGCGATGGTGGATTCTGATTTCGACGAAAAAACCCTTCAAGAAATAGCAAGTATGACGAATGGAGAATACTTTAGAGCAACAAATAATTCGGCGCTTAGGAGTATTTATCAGCAAATAGACCAATTGGAAAAAACAAAAATAAGCGTTCGCGAGTTTACAAAAAAGAAAGAAATGTTTATGGGCTTCGCAGTAGCTGCATTCTTATTGCTTTTACTGGAAGTATTGGTTCGTAATGTTTATTTAAAGAGATTACCATAAAAAATTGACGATTTACAATTGGAATATAAAAATGTTATCAATTTAAAATCGTAAATTTAAAATCAAAGGTTATGTTTCGATTTGCGCATCCTGAATTTTTATTTTTATTGATACTGATTCCTGTATTGATAGCCATTTTTGTGTGGCAGGAAATCAGAAGGAGACGTTCGCTTAAGCAATTCGGAAATCCGACTTTATTGGCGGATTTCATGCCGAATGTATCAAAAAAACGTCCTCATGTAAAATTTTACATGCAGCTCACAGCTCTGTTGTTCATTATTATTGTATTGGCACAACCGCAATTCGGAACAAAAATGGAGACAGAGAAGCATCAAGGCATTGAATTAATGGTTGCTTTGGACGTTTCGAATTCGATGATGGCGCAAGATGTTCAGCCCAACCGCTTGGAACGCTCGAAACAAACTTTATCGCGGTTGGTCGATGAAATGTCGAATGATAAATTCGGATTGATCGTGTTTGCTGGCGATGCTTATGTGCAACTCCCGATAACTGTGGATCGTGTTTCGGCAAAAATG
>DAIOHI010000556.1:0-1877 GCA_036744815.1 Paludibacteraceae bacterium | reverse complement strand
AATTCCAATTTTCCGGAATAGTTCATATTTTGATTGATTTGCCGAGCCATTTCTACATCATTTATAGGAGCATTCAGCAATTTTTTCAATATCCCTAAAGCCTCCAAAGCTCCTGCTTCGCCAAAATTTCGAACTAAAAAGCGTTTTACAACTTCGAGCTGAGACTTCTTAGGATGTCCATCGGCTCTCATTACACAAGCGATAAGCACAAGCAGGCTCATCTTAAAATCACCTTCGGTCGTGGGTTGTCGTTTTTGAACGACTTCCACATCCGTTTCGAGCAAAGAGCCCAAAGCAAAACCTATCAGCGCTCCAATCGGACCACCAACTACCCATCCAAGGCCTCCGCCTATCCACTTAACGAATTTCGACATTGTTGAATTGGAATAAAAATAGCTATATAAACAATTTAGTTATAGCAAGCTACAAAAATACAAAAAAAAACAGGAATACATGTTAGCCTGATTATTCCTTATTAATATTTCAATTGCGCACAAAAAGAGATTAAAAACAGGGAATTGACAACGATTTCAATAAAAAAGTTAAGGAATGACACAATTTTAATGAATTTAATCTGTTTTATTTATAACATAAATTTAAATCTAATAACAGAGCCTATGTTTCAATCTTTACATCGCGTATAATTAATCAAGATGTTTTGATGATCAGCATCAAACATTTCAGTCATAAATCATTAAAATCTACGTGTATGAAAAGGTCAAATTTCCCTCGTTTCGCGGCTATTTTGTCAGCGATACTATTTTGTTTATTTACTTGCTACGCACTTGTTTCGCAGAATGATTCGAAAAAGCAAGGGAATAACGAAAAACGTCCAAGCAAAGTGTTTAATCAAGATGATTTTATTCCGGTTACTAAAGACGACGGAGGTGACAAAACACTTTCTCCTTATTTCGTTGTGTTGAGCGAAAATCCGGAAACCGATTATTTGCCATTGAAGGAAACATCAGCCAAAGTAAACATTGTTGGTGTAATTGCCGATGTTTGTATTACTCAAAAGTATGTGAATTCGGGTCAAAATGTTCTTGAAGCGGTTTATACCTTTCCGATGTCGACGCGGGCAGCTGTTTATGCTATGCAAATGACTATTGGCAACAGGGTTATTACCGCCCGTATTGAAGAAAAAGCAAAAGCGCGAAAAAATTATGAAAAAGCAAAATCGGAAGGCAAACGCGTATCGCTATTGGAACAAAATCGACCGAATGTATTTACGATGAATGTCGCTAATATTGATGTTAGTGATGAAATTGTTGTCGAAATAAAATATACGGAATTGCTTGTTCCCGAAGATGGTGTTTATTCTTTCGTATATCCTACGGTGGTAGGTCCGCGTTATTCGAACAAACCGAAGAAAAATACCGAAGCTTCGGATAAATTCGTTAATACGCCTTACACAAAAGACGGTGTTAAGGCAAGTTATGACTTTGCTTTCGATATGAAAATCAATTCGAGTATAGCGGTACAAAACATCGCATCAAGCACACATAAAATAAATGTAAGTGCATTGAATAGTAATTCGACGCAGATAAAACTTGACGCTTCAGAGGCAAAAGGCGGCAATCGGGATGTAGTAATCAATTATTCGTTGAAAGGCAGCAAAATTGAATCGGGACTGATGCTTTACCAAGGCGAAGAAGAAAACTTCTTTTTGTTGATGGTGCAACCGCCCAAAAACATTAAGCCGCAAGAAATTCCGCCTCGCGAGTATATTTTTATTGTCGATGTTTCGGGTTCGATGCACGGGTTCCCACTTTCGGTTTCGAAAACGCTTTTAAAAGATTTGATTGGAAATTTGCAGCCCAGAGATAAGTTCAATGTATTGTTGTTTTCCGGGGCAAGCAGCTTGATGAGTCCTAGTT
>DAIOHI010000555.1:0-1887 GCA_036744815.1 Paludibacteraceae bacterium | reverse complement strand
AATTCTTGTTTTCAAAAAAAACGAATTATATTTCATTTATTCAAAGCAAATCAGTATTTTTGTGTACATTTTTTTGAAGAAATGACAAACAAGTACGAAGAGACCATTGCTGCGTTTGAGCAAAAATTGCGCAAAATAATGTCCGCGTATCAGTTGTTGCAGAAAGAAAATTCTGAATTAAAAGAAGAATTGGAGCGAAAGCATAACGATTTGATGCGAGCTCATAAAGATGTGCTGACACTTCAAAAAGATTACGAACAATTACGTATTGCCCGAAGTTTGGTTGCTAGCGACGACGCACATGATGCCGCCAAACAAAGTGTTACGAAATTGATAAGGGAAATTGATAAATGTTTAGCTCTTTTAAACGATTGAAATGAGCAAACAACATGGAAAAGAACGACGTTTTTACAATACATGTGACTTTTGGTGATTGGCGCTTGCCCTTGACGATTCTTCGTAAAGACGAAGAAGTTTATCGGGATGCAGAAAAAATATTATCGCGTTTATACGCTAAATATCGGCATAAATACAGCCAAAAAACCAACGAAGAATTGATGGTAATATCAGCATATCATTTAGCTGTAGCCTTGAAAAAACGCGATTTTGTTGAAAGCACGCTTCCTGTGTCTGAAAAAATAGAATCGTTGGCAAAAGAACTGGATGAGCTTTTGAAAGATCAGTTGGAAGATTGAATTAAGTGTCGTTGTTTTAAAGATTTCCCGCATTACATTGCAAATTATTTTTGCCTTGTGGTGCGTTTGTTTTTTTATTAAAACTTAGAATTTAAAACTGCATACTTAATGTTAAAATAAGAATAAATATGACCACTATAATTATAGGAATTATTGTTTTTTTGGTCGGAGCTGGCATTACAGCCCTCTTTTTTATGGCTTACAATAAAAAAGCCGCGAAAGAGATCGAGACCGAAGCCGAGCTGTTGAAAAAGAACAAGCTCATCGAAGTAAAAGAACAGTTTATTGCTCTGAAAGCCGAGCACGAACAACAAGTTCAACAACGAAATTCGAAGATGCAATCGCAAGAAGCAAAACTGCAACAACGCGAGATGCAATTGAATCAAAAACAAGGAGAAATTCAACGTAAGATCAATGATGCCGAGTTGGCTAAAGAAAGTTTCGAAACTCAGTTTCATGCACTCGAAACAAAGAAAAAAGAACTGGAAAGCTTGACTCGAAAAGCTCAGGAACAACTCGAAACCATTTCCGGATTATCCGCCGATCAAGCAAAAGAAAGCTTGGTAGAATCCTTGAAAGACGAAGCAAAAACCGATGCTATGTCTTACGTGAACGACATCATGGAAGAGGCAAAAATGACGGCGAATAAAGAAGCGAAGAAGATTATTATTCAAAGCATTCAGCGCGTAGCTACCGAAACTGCTATCGAAAATTCAGTAACGGTTTTCCATATCGATTCGGATGAAATAAAAGGACGTATTATTGGTCGCGAAGGACGGAATATCCGTGCCTTGGAAGCAGCTACCGGAGTAGAAATTATTGTTGATGACACCCCGGAAGCAATTGTTTTATCGGCTTTTGATCCAGTACGTCGCGAAATAGCCCGATTGTCCTTGCATCAATTAGTGACTGACGGACGCATTCATCCCGCTCGCATCGAAGAAGTGGTAAATAAAGTTCGTAAACAGGTGGAAGAAGAAATTGTTGAGATAGGAAAACGAACAACAATTGACTTGGGTATTCATGGTTTGCACCCAGAACTGATTCGTTTAGTTGGAAAAATGAAATACCGTTCGTCATACGGACAAAATCTTTTACAGCACTCGCGTGAAACAGCTAATCTTTGTGCCACTATGGCATCGGAGCTTGGTTTGAATCCTAAAAAAGCGAAACGTGCCGGATTGTTGCACGA
>DAIOHI010000554.1:0-1902 GCA_036744815.1 Paludibacteraceae bacterium | reverse complement strand
AACATGACTCGTAGGGCGTTGCCCCACGCTATTGATTAAAGGCTTTTAGCCTTTTCAGCCCTTGATACGCATAATTAACACAAATCTTCATATGTTGATTTTCAATAAGTATTATTCGTGAAAATCGGTGTAATCTGTGGATATAATAACTTCTTTGAAACTGCCTCTTATTTCGTCTATTCCTGCTCAATAAACGCAAAAAATTGGAATCTTTACAGAGAATGATTATTTTTGTTCGCCTAACAATAAAGAAGAATTTGAATTATGTTTGACAATACTTACCGCGCATTTGTTGCTATTAACGATGCCGAAGAACTTTCTTTTATTCCCAAAATGGCAAATCGCCACGGATTGATAACCGGTGCTACCGGAACGGGAAAAACCGTCAGTCTCCAAACTTTAGCCGAAACATTCAGCTCTATGGGCGTACCTGTTTTTGCTGCCGACATAAAAGGCGACCTTTCGGGCGTTGCCAATGTGGGAGGAAACAAGGAAAGCGTTGCCAAGCGGGTGGATGCTTACGGACTGAAAGAAAAGGGATTTGAATATAAATCTTTCCCCGTTCAGTTTTGGGATGTGTTTGGCGAGCAAGGTCATCCCGTCCGCACAACGATATCTGAACTTGGACCTATTCTGCTTTCGCGTCTCTTGTCGCTTAACGATACGCAAACCGGCGTGTTGACTTTGGTGTTTAAAATTGCCGACGACAACAACCTGCTTCTTCTTGATTTGAAAGACTTGCAAAAGATGCTCGAATATGTTGGAAATAACCGCAACGAGTTTCTGACCGGCTATGGCAATATCACTTCGGCAAGTATTGGAACCATTCAGCGCAGTTTGTTGCAATTAGAAACCGAAGGTGGTGATGTTTTCTTTGGCGAACCGGCGTTGAATATCCGCGATTTGATAAAAACCGATCATACAGGCAAAGGAGTCATCAATATTATGGCTGCCGATAAACTAATGAATTCGCCACGCATCTACACTACTTTTTTGCTTTGGCTGCTGTCTGATCTTTTCGAAAGCATGCCTGAAGTTGGTGATTTGGATCGTCCTAAGTTCGTTTTCTTTTTCGATGAGGCGCATCTCCTTTTCAGCGATATGCCTAAAATGCTTTTGGATAAAATCGAACAGATCGTTCGCTTGATTCGCTCGAAAGGCGTTGGGATTTACTTTATCACACAAAATCCGGCTGACATTCCCGACTCTATATTAGGACAGCTCGGTAATCGCGTTCAACATGCATTGAGAGCTTACACGCCTAAAGATCAAAAAGCGGTGAAAGTAGCGTCTACTACTTTCCGTCCCAATCCGAAGTTCAGCACCGAAACGGTTATTTCCGAGCTTGGCACGGGCGAAGCTTTAGTCTCTTTCCTTGATGAAAAGGGAGCACCACGCATGGTGGAGCGTGCCAATATCCTTCCTCCCGAAGGACAGATCGGACCTATCACCGCTGCGGAGCGCGACCTCATTATTAAGTCATCTGTTGTTTACGGGCAATACGAAAATCTAATCGACCGTGAATCGGCTTATGAGATTCTGAGCGAGCGGACAAATATCCAGTTGGAAGAAAAACGGAAGGTGGATGAACAAAAGGAACTTGACAAGCAACAAAAAGAATATGCGAAGCAACAGCGCGAAGCCGAAAGAAATGCTCGTGCAGCCGAACGGGAACGCAAAGCCAATCAAAGTGCTTTCGAAGGAGTGCTGCAGCAAATGGGAAAAACCGTTACGCGCCAATTGACTAATGAAGTGGGCAGAACAATTACTCGGTCGATTCTGGGTTCCTTTTTCGGAAAGAAATAAGGCAATAAGATAAAAGGCTCTGAATCTTTGAACTCAGATGAAAAATGCGTACTTTTGTACGCTTTTCATTAAAAAGTTTCACTTTGACACAAACTC
>DAIOHI010000553.1:0-1907 GCA_036744815.1 Paludibacteraceae bacterium | reverse complement strand
CGGGCTAAATCAAGAATGAAAAGTAAAAAAGGTGCTCAAAAGAGCCTAAAAACAAACACATATTTATAGTTATTATTCAATAAAAGAAATACTATGAAGCTAAAAGAAATGTTTTTTACGACAATTATTCTTATCGGAATTTCTATCTTCATGTCCGGGTGCTGGGGAGAGAAAGCTAAAAAAACAATCGACGAAAACGCATGCGATACGATTCTTGTTGATAACAATGTCAATCCTTTTATCGGCACATCCTGGGCTTGGAGTGGATCCGTTACCACAATCATCTTGACTTTTGTCAACGATACTATCTACAGGACAGATACTCCTATGTCCGAAGAAGTGGAAGGAAAATATAAATTGGAAACACTCAAGGACGGCAAAAAAGTTATTAATACCGATGATGGTCAATACGAAATAATAGGCGAAACCCTTGTAAAAAGCTACGAAGGCGGAGAGATTATATTTGAAAGATTCGAAACTGAAGATTGAAAACACTAAATACTAATAACATGAAAAAATCAACATTAAATATATTTACAGGCATCTTATTTCTATTGATCTTATTTGCTTCCTGCGACAAAAAGCACAATAAAGTTCATAGTCTCGATGGTATAAAAGCCGAAATCAAAGAAGGAAAGGTATTCCTATCACTCGAAAAGGATCTCTACAATACGATAATAAACGATGCTGAGTTTAAAGCCGAGCAGAAAATAACAGGCTTGGAAGCTAATGTCAAAAGCGTTTATATCGGACGAAACGGTAACGACTTCAATCCCCTACTCTGCATGCTGCTTGAAGATGGCACTGTTCAGGCAATTGAAGCTATTGGCGCTTATTTCAAAAAAGATTTCACAGCCAGCGAAAAACTTCCCGGATTAGTTGACATACAATCATTCGAAACCGAAAAAATAGAAGACTCGGAAGTTATCTATTATGTGACTTTTGCTGTAGATAAAGCCGGAAAGAAATACGATGTTTCCGAAGTGATGGCAAGTGGGGAAACCAATGAAAATGAAATAAGCGAACTAAGCGAAGATCAAGCTATTAAGATGATACTTAACTTGCCCGAAATAAAAGCGATGGAAAATGTCAGCGCCATGTCGAACGGTGTTGAAAGCAGCGAAAGAGGCTCCTGCTGGTTTATTCAGGTAGGGCAAAATTCGGAAGAAAAATTTACTACTGAATATAGTTTCTTTGTTTACAACCAGCCTCGTATCGAAATCAAGTACTACGATGTAGTTGAAGATGCAGAATTATCACTCGATGAATGGCGGGAATCAATCAAATACTAATAAAATTAGCAATTTCTTTATTAACCAGTAAACAATAAATATCATGAAAAAACACCTCTATTTCTTAGTCCTGCCCATTTTATGCCTAATGTTGTTTTCAACATGCAGAAATAAACAAACAAAACAAAATGTAGAGGCATCCGACTTTGCCGGAACAGAATGGCGATATGTTTCGAAAATTGATTTGGGAACAATCACTTGTGTTTTAAAATTTATTGACGAAGAAAACTACTTGTTTACTTCTGCCATAAGTGGAGATGAAATTAATCGCGACGACAGCAACGAAGGGAAATACGAAGTTACAACAGCCGAAAGCGGAAAAAAAGTCATTAACACCGAGACGGGACAATATGAAATAAAAGGTAAAAAGCTTATTTCTTACACCGAAGACGGCATATCGGTTTATCGCAAAGTAGAATAATTGTATTTCGTTTTAAAAGCAATTCCTTTTCTATTTAATAAGGCAGCTATCTATCAAAGCCCTTGTAAATATCAATTACAAGGGCTTTGTTGTAAGTATAATTATCACAACTTTTTCTTGATAATTAAGAATTAGGAAATTATTCTCCTAAAAAAATTATATTTTTGTATAATCTGAAATAAAAACAATATGCA
>DAIOHI010000552.1:0-1920 GCA_036744815.1 Paludibacteraceae bacterium | reverse complement strand
TTATCAGGGAATAATTCCTTCAAATCCAACTTTAAGAAGTCGGCATAAAGCACATTCAGATTGGGATATTTATCTTTCAGATAATCCACCGACTCGGAATCGAGTTCGACAGCAGTAAGTTCAATCAGTGGATTTTGAAGTAGGAAACGAGTCAGCACGCCCATTCCGGGACCAATTTCAAGTACAGGCATTCGAGCGTCGAGCGGCAGGCACTCGGCGATACGCTGGGCTATTTCCATATCTTTTAGGAAATGTTGTCCCAAGTATTTTTTCGCTCTTACTTGTATCATATTTCTGATGGTCGTCGGGCATAAATCGTTAGAAAAATATTAATAAACCGAAAGATGTATTTTGTGTAATCGGTAAAATAAAATTAATTGTATCTTTGCGAATCAAAAAAAGACCTGCTTTTTTTAAGAACGTACAAAAGTAAATAAATTAGTTTAAACGAGCAAACCGGGTGGCAAAATGAAAGCCGCGAAGGCATCGACACAAAGAGAATGAAAAGGATATTCACATCAATAGGTGACTTTATACGGAAGTTGATAGATTTTTTTTATCCTCCGTTCCGGAAATACATGCCTATTCAGTTTTTTCGCTATGGAGTATGCGGGGCAAGTAATCTAATTTTCGATTTGGTGTTATATTACTTGATTTTCAATTTTGTACTTCATCAGCAAATGCTTCACTTGGGCATCGTGACATTGAGTTCGCATATCGCGACGCTATTTATCAAGTTTCCGATTACCCTTCTTTCCGGCTTTTTGCTTCAAAAATATGTTACTTTTTCGGCTTCCGCAATACGAGGTCGCGTACAACTACTCCGATATCTCATGGTGGTAATCGCCAATCTTATCCTTAATTATATCGGTTTAAAATTATTGGTGGACGGACTGAACTTTTATCCTTCGATTGCCAATGCGGTAATTGCTATATTTACAACTATTTTCAGTTATTTTTCTCAACGTGCTTTTACTTTTAAGAACATTGAGCAATAAGCTGATTCAGCTATCTGTTTTAAAATTTTATGCTAAACAAACAACAACTATATAAGGTCGTAAAATGGCTTTTTGCATTAGGCGCCTATGGTTATTTGGCATATAAACTAATTGTTTTTGACCAATATGATTCCATTTTCAGCGAATGGAAGCAAACTCCGCCGACAAAATTCACATGGCTATTAGCAACACTTGTCTTGTTGCCGCTGAATCTATTGCTTGAATCTTTAAAATGGAAAAAAATCACACAGAATAGCTTCACACTTACAACTTATTCGGCATTAAAATCTGTTTTATCCGGAATTTGCAGTGGATTTTTCACGCCTAACCGGATAGGTGATTTTGTAGGGCGAATCAGCTACTTGCCCTCTTCTGCCCGAGCGCAAGGCATCACGCTTAGCATCGTCAACAGCTTAACGCAAAACCTAACCATCTTACTCTGCGGAATACCGGCTTGTGTTTTGTTTTTTATTTCGTTTTACCACAGCGATTCAAATTCGAATATCTTTCTATATTTAATACTGACATTCGTATTTTTATTGCTTTTGGGCTTGTTTTATTTTTCCTTACCTCGATTATCCAAAAGAATATCTTCGGAGAAAATCAAACGATTTACCGATTGTTTATCCGGCTACACTCTCGCACAATTAGGAGAAATCATGGCTATTTCGATATTCAGATATTGCGTATTTTTTGCACAGTTTTTCTTAATGCTGCGTTTTTTTAATGTCGAACTTACAGTTTGGCAAGCTGCCATTGCTATTCCTGCTAATTATTTACTCGTTACTTTCACGCCTTCCTTTGCATTTTCCGAAGCAGCCGTAAGAGGTTCCTACGCGGTTTTTTTCATTGGTATGTTTGCCAGCAATACAGTTGGAATCGCTTTTTCAGGAATTTTGATCTGGCTGATCAATACCGTAAC
>DAIOHI010000551.1:0-1932 GCA_036744815.1 Paludibacteraceae bacterium | reverse complement strand
CTCCATTTCAAGCAAGGCTTCTCGCGAGTTTTTATCAGTACGCTGTAATATTAAATTATTAAAATTATTCAGGAAGTATGCAGCCTTATTTTTATCTCCCAAATAAATATTTGCAAGAGATAAACCAAAGGCGGCGTCGGTTGCATACACCAAATCGGTAGAATCCATGCTCCATGCTTTGAATGTCAAATCGGCGCATTCTTTATACAAACCTTGTTTAAAATAAATATCCGAGAATTCATTCAGCACTCCCATAAGCAGTCTCTTGTCGCCGTAATTTTCTGCTAATTCTACACATTGATCGGCATATTCCCGTGATTTGTCAAAAGCACCCATATTGGTATAAGCACTAACAAGAAGGGTTAAAGATGCGATTTCATATTTCTTGTTATGTATGGCACGACTGATTTCATTCGCTTCCAGCGCATGTTTAATAGCTTCTTTGTTTTTTCCCTCTCTCCGGTAAAGCATAGCCAATCTGTAGGAAACACTCATTTGTAAGTTTTTGCTATCAATGGTTTTGCTTATTTCTTCTGCCTGTTTTAAATAATAAGCCGCTCTTTCGTAGTTTTTCAATATTTCATGTATCCCTCCAATATTGATCAGAGCTATAGCGTATTTCTCCTTGTTTTTTATGTTTTCATAAATATGCATAGCTTTCATATATTTTTCTAATGCTTTGTCGTATTGTGCTTGGCGGCGATATGCATTTCCTAAGTCTATGTTTGCTGATGCTTCTTGACTTTTATCTCCCGATTTGACAGCCCATTCTAAAGATTTTTCCAAATAAACAGCCGCAGTATCATAAATTGATTTAGTATAATAATTTACTCCGATTTCTCCGTTAAACAATGATGTATAGGATTTTTCGTCCATTTTTTCGGCAAGCTTCAAACCTTCTTGAGCATAAAAAATACATTTATCCACTTCGTTTTCCGAATATATTTCGCATAATTCTTTGTATATGGATAGCTGTTCGTTAGGACTAAGTTTTTTCGTGTTCAATATATTTACTAACGAGTCAACATTCGTTTGAGCGAATAAAACAAATGATAATTGCAACAACAGCAGCAAACAAGTTAGTTTTTTCATAGTTAAAGATTTTATTATGCTTAATTCATTAAGTAACCTTTTTTGCGCGCTTCGGCAATAAGCTCAACCACGTTTGAAGCATCGAACTTCAGGTTCAGTTTTTTTCGGTAGGAGTGCACGGTCGAAAGCTCAACTCTTAGCTGTTCGGCAATCTGAGCATTGGTTAATCCTTTTGCAACCAATTGAAGAACTTGTTTTTCGCGCGGCGTGAGACTAATCGACCTTTTTATTGTCTTTCTCACAACATTTTCTATCTGTTGGCTTATATAGGTTTCGCCCTGCATAACAGAAAGAATCGCCTCTAAAATCTCGCTTACCGCTTCACTTTTTACAACGTAACCCGAAGCTCCGTTTTTCATCATCCGCAGCACGCTCGAATACTCATCGTGCCCGGTAAGTGCGATGATTTTCATCTTTGGATAAATTTTGTGTATCTCACCACAAAAATCAATTCCGTCGCCATCGGGCATATTTACATCAAGCAACAAAACATCGGGATGGGTTTGAGCCAACGATTTACGACATTCCGATAGCCTGCCCGACGAAGCTGTAACAGCTGCAATGCCCGAAGCGTTAATCACTGGGATCAGTAATTCGACCATCATGGTGTGGTCATCGGCTATATGTACGCTTATCATAGTTATAAGGTTTTTAACTTTCCCTGCAAAAATAAGCGATTGTAAACTTCCGCCTATCCCCAGAAGTGGGGATAAATATACAAACTTTAGCCTTTAGTTTTGCAAAAGAGAGAATTCACTTAACATTAAAATATAAAACCATGAAAAAAAATCTATTACTGTTTATTGTGTTAATCGCTTTCAGCGTAAATGTGTGGGGGCA
>DAIOHI010000550.1:717-1934 GCA_036744815.1 Paludibacteraceae bacterium | reverse complement strand
ATAGTATAAAAACTTAGCGTTCTTAGCGCCTCTGCGAGAAACTTCTCTCTAAAGTTTAACCCA
The DNA here is from genome assembly GCA_036744815.1 of Paludibacteraceae bacterium. Classification (GTDB taxonomy): domain Bacteria; phylum Bacteroidota; class Bacteroidia; order Bacteroidales; family Paludibacteraceae; genus H1. The sequence continues at coordinate 1,871 of DAIOHI010000550.1, read as the reverse complement.
TACAAAAACAGGGTAAATATACTGCTTTTATCTATGAAAAGAAAGCGGACTTTCCGTTTTTCAACAGAAAGTCCGCTTATATATTCTTTGATTATCGGATTCTTATACCAATTTCTTGAACAGGTTTTTCATACTTACCTGCTCTTCAATAATCGAATGAAGCTTATCGATGCCCACGCGTTCTTGTTCCATGCTGTCTCGATGACGGATGGTTACGCAATTATCTTCCAATGTTTGATGGTCAACCGTAACACAGAAAGGCGTTCCGATAGCATCCTGACGGCGATAACGTTTTCCGATAGAGTCTTTTTCGTCGTAAACACATTTGAAATCGAACTTCAACTCATTCATTATTTCGCGGGCTTTCTCGGGTAAACCATCTTTTTTTACCAAAGGCAGAACAGCCACTTTAACAGGAGCTAAAGCCAAAGGCAATTTCAATACTACACGACTGTCGCCGCCTTCCAACGCCTCTTCGATATACGACGAAGCCATGATGGAAAGGAAGGTTCTGTCCAAACCGATGGATGTTTCCACCACATAAGGCACGTAAGATTGATTTAGTTCCGGATCGAAGTATTTAATGTTCTTCCCCGAATACTTTTCGTGACTGCTTAAGTCAAAATCGGTGCGTGAGTGGATACCTTCCACCTCTTTGAAACCGAAAGGTAACTCGAACTCAATATCGGTAGCCGCATTGGCGTAATGCGCCAGTTTGTCGTGATCGTGGTAGCGGTATTTATGATCGCCAAGTCCGAGGGCTTTGTGCCAACGCAGACGAAATGACTTCCAATGTTCGAACCATTTCATTTCCTCGCCCGGACGAACAAAGAACTGCATTTCCATTTGCTCAAACTCGCGCATACGGAAGATAAACTGACGCGCCACAATCTCGTTACGGAAAGCTTTACCAATTTGTGCAATACCGAAAGGAATCTTCATCCGACCGGTTTTTTGCACGTTCAGGTAATTGACAAAAATACCTTGCGCCGTTTCGGGACGAAGATAAATCTTCATCGCTCCTTCAGAAGTCGAACCCATTTCGGTAGAGAACATCAAGTTAAACTGACGAACATCCGTCCAGTTTTTAGTTCCGCTGATGGGACAAACCACTTCGTAATCTTCTATTATGGCTTTCAGTCCGGAAAGGTCGC
>DAIOHI010000550.1:0-613 GCA_036744815.1 Paludibacteraceae bacterium | reverse complement strand
CCTTATTTATTTTATCGTCGTATTTGGCAAGCAATTCCTCGATCAGCACATCGGCACGATAGCGTTTTTTGCTGTCTTTGTTATCTATAAGCGGATCGTTGAAAGCATCAACATGCCCCGAAGCTTTCCATGTTGTTGGGTGCATGAAAATGGCGGCGTCGATTCCTACCACATTTTCGTTCAACAATACCATCGAATCCCACCAGTACTTTTTGATGTTGTTTTTCAGTTCAACGCCGTTTTGCCCGTAGTCGTAAACAGCTCCCAATCCATCGTAGATTTCACTCGATGGAAAAACAAAACCATATTCCTTACAATGAGATACTAATTTTTTGAAAACTTCTTCTTGCGATGCCATATCTGTTTTATTATTATTGAATTTGTGTCAAAGTGAAACTTTTTAGTGAAAAGTGTACAAAAGTACGCATTTTTCATCTGAGTTCAAAGATTCAGAGCCTTTTATCTTTCGTATTATTTCTTTCCGAAGAAAGAACCTAAAATAGAACGAGTGATGTTCCGCCCTACCTGATTAGTTAGTTGCCGAGTTGCCGATTTACCTATTTGTCCCAATAAGTCCTCGAACATACTCTGATTGGCTTTACGTTCCCGTTCG
>DAIOHI010000549.1:0-1936 GCA_036744815.1 Paludibacteraceae bacterium | reverse complement strand
AAAATATGGGTTTCGTCGCGTGGCGATGCTTCTAATCAATCCTGTTTGGTTGTACTCGAAAAATCAGCCGATCGTTATATGGTTACCGATACATTGAATGTTTTATGCTCGAATTTCACTATCGACGACGACTATTTGTATGCTTTGTATGCAGACAAAACATCATCGGAAGCAATAACAAGCTACGTGAAAATAGATATCCGAAGCAAAGAAGTGGTTGCCGAGCGATTCATATCAAATGATATTTCGATAAGTCTTCCCTACGGAATAGCCATTCATCCGTTGACGAAAGATATTTTCATCAGTGATGCAAAAACCTATATTGTTCCCGGTGCAATATACTGTTTCGATAAAAATGGCAATCTGAAATGGAATGTGAGAACGGGAGATATTCCCTCTTCCATAGCTTTCGTTTATAAATAATACAGATAGAATGAAAATAGTTTTACGCGTTATAATCAGTCTTTTGTTTGTGTTCTTGCTTTCATGCAGAGGCGACGAATTGACCATCCCTATTATTGTAACTCCCGTAACGCCACCCGACAGCACCATTGCCAGAGATAGTGTTGCTATCCGAGGTTTTTATTTGCTTAACGAAGGTAATATGGGAAGCAATAAATCGACTTTGGATTATTTTAGTTACGAGACAGGCAAGTATTCCCTTAATATTTATGCGGAAATTAATCCTACGGCAGTAAAGGAATTGGGCGATGTGGGTAACGATATCAAAATATATGGCAGTCGCCTTTATGCGGTTATCAATTGTTCGAATAAGATTGAAGTAATGGATGCTAATACGACTAAACGAATCGGACAAATCAATATCCCCAATTGTCGTTACATTCGTTTTCACGAAGGCTATGCTTATGTTACCTCTTATGCCGGTCCGGTAGAATTGAATCCCAACTACAAACAAAGAGGTTATGTGGCAAAAGTGGATACGGCAACTTTACAGGTTGTTGATAGTTGTTTGGTTGGTTTTCAACCCGATGAACTGGAGATTGCCGGAAATAAAATATACGTTGCTAACTCGGGTGGATACATGTTCCCGAATTATGAAAATACGGTTTCGGTAATTGATATTAATAGCTTTACCGAAACAAAGCGTATCAAAGTTGCTATCAATCTGCATCGTTTGCGCGCCGATAATCATGGTAACTTATGGGTAAGTTCGCGGGGAGATTATTATTACACTCCATCGCGCTTGTATTGGATTGATACGCATGCCGACCGATTAGTTGATTCGCTTAATATAGCGGTATCTAATTTTCATTTGGATGGCGATTCGCTTTATATTTATAGTGTGGAGTGGAGTTATCTTACCATGTCGAACGTAACGACTTATGGCATTGTAGATGTGGTGAAAAAAGAATTGGTAACGACAAATTTTATAACTGACGGAACCGAGAAAAAGATAAAGATTCCTTACGGAATAACGATCAATCCACTGACGAAAGAGATTTTTATTACCGATGCGAAGAATTATGTTTCGCCCGGGACATTATATTGTTTCGATAAAGATGGCAAACAAAAATGGAATATCGCGACAGGTGATATCCCTGCGCATTTTGTTTTCTTATGGAAATAAAACAAATCAGCCGAAGCGTCGGTGATTAATTTTATATTTTATACAGATTTTGGTGCTTTACTTCCGCATCTTCGGAAGTGAAGTGAAAAGGGAATCAGGTGAAAATCCTGAACAGACCCGCTGCTGTAAGCTCAGCCCCCTAAATCCCCCGAAGGGGGACTTTAAGAAGGGAATGTTTTGAACAATACTTTTTCCACTGTTTCGCAAGGCGAAATGGGAAGGAAGTTCAAAGCAGAGTAAGTCAGAAGACCTGCCAAAATTGAAACTCTTTTTCCTTTGTTCTATCCCCTCCAGGGGGAAGTCCTGAAGGGGATAGGGGTGTTTTTAGCTTTCGAGGAATAGAGCTGA
>DAIOHI010000548.1:1731-1937 GCA_036744815.1 Paludibacteraceae bacterium | reverse complement strand
GGAAAGGCGACTTGTTGGTAAATATCGGAGTTTATATTCCCGAAAAACTCAGCAAGGAAGACAAAAAAACCTTGGAGAAATTAGCTGAATCGCCCAACACGAAACCAAGCTCTTCCGCATCGAAGAATTTCTTTTCGCATTTCCGGAATATGTTTGAATAAAAAGATTTGAATAGGAAAAAACATATAACAAAACTCTTTCTAATA
>DAIOHI010000548.1:0-1721 GCA_036744815.1 Paludibacteraceae bacterium | reverse complement strand
TGTTTTGTATAATAGAAATTCCGTGAAACGTAGAAAGTGGATTCAAAATCATCTGCCAATACAAAAACAGCCAATACAGAGACTTGAATCGGAATAAAATTATATCTTTGTAACTCATCTTGTTGATGATGATAACAACTATTTATTTTTCTACACAAGCTTAATTCGAAAAACATGAAAACAAAAGACATTTTTTCTCCGGTTATATTAATTGGATTAGTTGTTGCCTTTGCTGTTTTTTCGTTGTTGGTTTGGTTTAGTCGTGGTAAGAATGCCCGATACATCAAAAACAAATACAAGTTGGGCGGAATGATTTTGAGTTTGTCTTTCTTCGCCACAGGATGTAGTACAATTGTTCCCCCCGAAGTAACCTGTTACGTTTCGGTTCCACCTCCCAATATGATTTACATAAATTATAACAACAACGATTCCATCCCTTGGGGCGATACCATACAAGTTAATATTTGGGAGCCTACTTATTCTTATTACTCATATTGCCTGACAGAGACTTCGACAAACAAGATAATAAAAGAAGAAATTTTACAAAGAAACGATACTCTTGACAATGTTTTTTATATTCAATTTAACGATATCAACACAGTTTTTACAGGAGCAGCTCATTTACAATTTTTCGGTGAAAGCTCAGCAGAGATAAAAAAAAGCGAAGAGTTGAAAAGTCTTTATATCACATTTTATGCCAAAAAAGAAGAGTGATATCGGGCTGATTATCTTCGAACTGACCAATGCTTGTAATCTGGCATGTAAGTTTTGCTACAATCATTGGAAAGGTTCCGATGCAACGAATGCTATTATACCAAGCAATTATAAACAAGCTCGAAAAACTCTTAAAACCCTTTTTTCGCAAGCTGAAGTAAATAGTATTTCTTTCTCCGGTGGCGAGCCAATGCTGATGAATCGCATTTATGATTTGCTTCTGTTTGCTCGCATGAATAAGGCAAATGTATCTCTGCTTAGCAACGGAACATTGCTGACCGACACCGATTTGGAAGTTTTCGAACATCTTGCACTGCATCGTATTCAAATTCCGATTCTGAGTTCGGATTCCACCATCCACGATTCCATTACCCAACAATCCGGTTCGTGGCAAAAATCAGTCAATGCGATCAAAAAATTGTTATCAATAAATGCCGAGAAAGTAAACGCAGTACTGATATTAACTCGTCAGAACTTAGATACATTACCTCAAACCCTCGACTTATATAAAAACTTAGGGGTAAAATCAGTTTTACTAAATCGTTTCAACATCGGAGGTTTGGGACGGAAATACAAAGACGAGCTTGAGCTTACACATGATGAATTACGTTCGGCTTTCGCTAAAATTAATAATTTTGCACGCAACTCCGGCATTAGGTTTTTCAGCGGTGTCTGCACTCCTATCTGTGTTCTTAAGCCGGAGGATTATCCCGAAATATCATTTTCGTTTTGTAATTTGAATATCTCCACTCGTCCGATCACGATCAACTATTTGGGCGATCTTCGCTTTTGCAATCATTCTCCGCGGGTATTAGGTAACATCCATCAGAAATCAATAAAGGACATTCTTTCCGATGCCGATCAATCCGGATATTTTAATAGCATTCCATCCAAATGCGCTCAGTGCGAACATTTCTATATATGCAAAGGCGGCTGTCGTGCAGCTTCGGAGCAATTATGGGGAAATTTCGCTGATGCCGATCCTATTTTAGTCTTATGAAATTACA
>DAIOHI010000547.1:0-1951 GCA_036744815.1 Paludibacteraceae bacterium | reverse complement strand
CGATCAAGTTCGAGTCTTGCGACGATCCATATCCAACTACGCGAGTATTGAGGCGCGATGCAATCTTTTTCTCAATTCCGTCGAAAGCGCCACCGCATATAAACAAGATGTTTTGTGTGTTAACGGCGATCATTTTTTGGTCGGGATGCTTGCGTCCGCCTTGTGGTGGCACGTTCACAACAGAACCTTCGAGCAGTTTCAATAATCCTTGTTGTACGCCTTCGCCACTTACATCGCGGGTAATACTTGGGTTGTCGCTTTTACGGGCAATTTTATCAATTTCGTCGATAAACACGATGCCTCGCTCCGCAGCCGGAACATCATATTCCGCCACTTGTAACAATCGTGTAAGAATGCTTTCGATGTCTTCGCCCACGTATCCGGCTTCGGTCAGCACCGTTGCATCAACAATGGTAAAGGGAACGTTCAGCTTTTTCGCGATGGTTTTTGCCAACAGGGTTTTCCCTGTTCCGGTATAACCAACCATGATAATGTTCGACTTTTCAATTTCTACATCGTCGCTTGCCCTATCTTGCATCAAACGCTTGTAATGATTGTAAACAGCCACGGAAAGGAACTTTTTAGCTTCGTCCTGACCTATTACGTACTCATCCAAATAGTTTTTTATTTCAATCGGTTTGGGAATTTCGTCTTTATGCAGTTTCGGTAAATTGGATGCTGAGGTTGTATTTTCTTTTACAATATCAGCAGCTTGAATGGCGCATTCGTTGCATATTTGCGCTCCTTCCATTCCGGTAATTAAAAATTCAATTTGCGACTCTTCACGTCCGCAAAAGCTACAGTTTTTGTTCTTTTTTGCCATAAAATAGTAATAAGCGCTAAGCAAATTTTTGATTCTTAGCGCTTGTAATTTATTGCTTTTTCTTTTCGTTAATCATCACTTTATCTATCATGCCATATTCCAAAGCTTCGGCGGAAGTCATCCAGTAATCGCGGTCGGAGTCATTCTGAACTCTATCGAAAGGCTGTCCTGAATGGTCGGCGATAATAGTGTAAAGTTCTTTTTTCAGCTTTTGGATCTCGCGAACGGTAATTTCCATATCCGAAGCTTGCCCTTGAGCTCCACCCATCGGTTGATGAATCATTACTCGCGAATGTTTCAATGCGGCGCGTTTGCCTTTTTGTCCGGCAACAAGTAGAACAGCTGCCATCGAAGCTGCCATTCCGGTACAAATTGTTGCTACGTCCGACGAAATAAACTGCATCGTGTCGTAAATACCAAGACCGGCATAAACCGAACCTCCGGGAGAATTCAAATAAATTGAGATGTCTTTTCCGGGATCGGAAGAATCCAAAAAGAGCAGTTGCGCCTGAATTACGTTAGCAGTATAATCGTCGATTTGTGTTCCGAGAAAAATGATGCGGTCCATCATCAAACGCGAAAAAACATCCATTTGAGTTACGTTCAATTGACGCTCTTCCAAAATAGAAGGCGAAATATAATTGCTAGTGATTGAAGCATATTGATCCAATGCTAATCCATTCATGCGGAGGTGTTTCGTTGCGAAATCACGAAATTCATTATTTTTCATATCGTTTCCTTTTTTTAGCAAATCTATTTATATAAAATCATTCTCAGATTTGCTTGAGTAATTGATTCCTGTTAAAATAGAAAAAGGCTTAGAGCTTTTTTCAACAAACAAACAAAGATACGCCTTTTTTGTTTGAAAATTTTAGAAGCTATAATCCTTTTCAATATTTTTTAGAAAACCCACTCGGTCAATTAAGACGAAGTGGGTTCCCAAAATTTTATATTAAAATGCGAAAGTGCAGCTTATTGCGCTTCGAACATTTTGTTGAATTCTTCGATTGAAACTGTTTTGCTGTCCAATTTTACCGAATCTTTAACTATTGCCAGTACTTTTTCTTCCGATACTTTTTCGAAGATGCTTTTCACTGTATCTTCGCGTTTCATCATATCGTCGGCATA
>DAIOHI010000546.1:0-1954 GCA_036744815.1 Paludibacteraceae bacterium | reverse complement strand
ATCGCGCAGAAAACATCGGTACGCGCCGCGCGCCGGAACGATGTAGCCTACCGGCTCTATCTGCTCGGGAAATCCACCGTTCTCGATCTGAATGCCGCCATTGCCGAAAAAGACCGTTCGCAACGCGATTACATCCGCGAACTGCAAAACTACTGGAGCCTCTATTACGGATTGCGGAGCATCACGGGATGGGATTTTGAGAAGAATAGTCCGATTTTGAATGTGTCAGTACAGAAAATAGAGTACAGATGTCAGAAGACGGAAGACAATTTTTATAGTTTAATTAAATAAAACCGGTACAGCAAAGCGTTGCTCTACTTCAAAAATTGAAATAATAATATAAGCGAAAATTGATCAGATCAAAAGAAATCGCCGCTCCAAAGCATCGACAAGAATTGTAACACGGGATAAATCTCCACATTGTTCATCCTTCGCGGATTTTTATCCAACGAAACAATAATCAGCCGGCAATCGGGAAATTCTTCCGAAAATGCCTTTAATCCCTTTGTGTGATGCGATTGCACTTCGTCGGATGATTTTATTTCAATGGCTGTTTCGGCATTTCCGATAATGGCGTCCACTTCGTAACCCGATGTTGTGCGCCAATAGGACAAGCTGAGTTGAGGCTTGAAATAACCAAGGTAGGCTATAAGTTCTTGCATGATTAAATGTTCGAAAGCATGTCCAAATTCGGGTGAACCGGGGTTTATCTCAGTTCTTTTGAGAAGAAAATTAGCAATGCCTACATCAAAATAGTAAAACTTGGGAGATTGGATAACACGACGTTTCACGTTTCGGGTAAAAGCGGGAATGGTATAACCTATCAGCGTTTCTTCCAAAATAGAAAAATACTCTTTCACTGTAGGTGCACTCACGCCGCATTCCGAAGCAATGTTGTTGTAATTGAGAATTTCACCATTGCTCAAAGCCGCAATCTCCATAAACCGAGAAAAAGTATTCAGGTTTCGCGTAAGTGCTTCGGCTTTTATTTCCTGTTGCAAATAATCGCCCACGTAAGCGTGAAGCCGGTTTGTGGCGTTTTCCACTAAATAGTGGCGCGGCAGCATACCGTTATTGCAGGCTTTTACAAGGTCGAAATCGGGAATTTCGGCGCTGACAAACGGATACAAGTGCTTTCGAATAGCTCTGCCTCCAAGCAAATTCACACCGCTTCGGCGTAACTTGCGTGCACTGGAGCCGCTCAGGATAAAACGAAGATTATGATTGCTTATCAACCAATGCACTTCGTCAAGTAAAGCAGGGATTTTCTGAATTTCGTCGATGATAACCAACTCGTTTACGGGCAACAGGCTTAGTTCTTCGCGTAACAGTGCCGGACGGCGGTTATAACGTTCAAATTCATCCGATTTCAACAAATCGATGATTCGTTTGTCGGGAAACAGCATTTTCAGCAGCGTACTCTTACCGGTTTGCCGCGCACCCCAAAGAAAAATGCTTTCGTTCTCTATATCCTGAATTGTTATTTTTCGTGATAACATTCTGATTTGTTTTTTGTGAATAATAAGGTAAAACCGTTACAAAGATACATTATTTTTCATGAATATCTAAAGTATAGCTTTGTTTTTTCATGAATATCTAAAGTACAACTTTGTTTTTTCATACAGATTTCAGATAATAGACTTTTAACGCCAATGGCCAACATAAAAATGAACAACCCGGAACTCGAAACTCAGAACTCAAAACTTAGAACCGATAACTCTTTCCACGAATCCCGCGACAGCGCTATGGACAAACGCTTGCCCAAACGTTCGTTTTTCCAAAAATACAAATACCACCTGCTTGCCGGAGCGGCGTTTGTGGCGTTCCTCGTATTTGTTATCGTGAGCGTATCGGGCGGACGAAAACTGCGTGTGGACAACGAAAAAATCGCGATTGCCGACGTGGCGGAAGCGCCGTTTCTCGATTACGTGGATGCCGAAGGCATCGTGCAGCC
>DAIOHI010000545.1:0-1962 GCA_036744815.1 Paludibacteraceae bacterium | reverse complement strand
GCTTATCGCTCGAAGAGGCTTTTTTCGAATAAGTTTCAATAGCGGCATTAATGTATTCCAAAGCTTTATCTAGATTTCCTGTTATTTCATAAGCTACAGCCAAATTATTGGAAGTATAGGCAACTTCTTTTCCATTCTTAAACTTCGGCAAGGCATCTTCCCAGATCGTAATAGCTCCCGTCCATTTTTTATTGTAAACGGAATCCATTCCTTGTTTCATTTGCTTGTCTTTCAAATCGAATAAATAACGGTCGCATTCTTCCCAATATGGGATAAAGCGGTCAACCATTTTTCGTCCAACTTCCAAAGCTCCATTTTTCAACGCATCACTTCTTCTCGGAAAGTTTTCGAACAACAACCGACGAGAAGCAGAAGCATTTCCCCAATAAATGGTGTCTGTAAATTGTACCGTGTCTATTTGTGCTCTGTCAGGATATTGTAGACTCCATTCTGAGTCGTAAATAGCGTTCAACGAGAGAGCATACATATAATCCTGATAGTAAAATTCGTCCAGCAAACTGGTTGAATTTAACTTGTTTAGCGACAAAACAATATCCGACTTATTATTACTGGAGAAAGTTGCTACTTGATACGACCGCAACGGTTTAGCGATTTTGTAATCGGAGCTTGTGTTTTGGTTTTCGTATATCAGTTGATTGGATGCAAAAAAGTTCTTTGCAGCGATTTCTTCGCTAAGCGCACTGACCATGAGCATTGCCAAACTATCTGTAGCGACATCCACCGTGCGTTCCGAATCGTTCAGTAACCATGTTTGATGTCCAACCGTAGAGGGCTGTACTGCGGCATTATTAACGATAAGCAGATTTTCGGTGTTTTTATCGAAGGATAGTTTTGCAGGACGCAAAACATCAATGCTTGTGTAAAGCATTCCCGTACAAGAGTTCAGAGATACAATTCCTATCGCGGCAATTAGCAGCGTATTTAACAATCTATTTCTCATGATTTTATTTCGTTTAAATACTTTTGTTTTATAAATCCAATTTCAAACCATCGTAAGCAAGGCGCACATGTTCGGGCAGCAAAGCATTCACTTCATTATGCCGTCCCATATCGTGGCTCATGTGTGTGAAATATGTTTTACGCGCGTTTATTCGCTCCGCCAATGTCAAAGCTTCGTCCAATGCCAAATGCGATATGTGTTTTTGAGGTCGAAGCGCGCTCAATATTAAAACATCCAAATCTTGCAGTTGTTCAAGTGATTCGTCTCCAATGCTTTTTACATCTGTTAAATAAGCAATGTTTCTAATTCGATATCCTAATATAGGCAAATTTGCATGCATTATTCGGATTGGCTGTACCGGAACTTCATTTATAAAAAATTGCTGTTCTTGAATTGTCTTCAAAGTCATTAAAGGAACTCCCGGATATCTGTTTTTTTCGAAACAGTAAGGCATATTTCGTTTAATAACATCAAGAACTCGTTTCTCACCATAAACATTCACATCGCCCATAGGTCGGATATCGTCAAGTCCTCCTACATGGTCGTAATGTTCATGTGTAATCAAGACATGCGAAAGCTTATTTATATTGTGACTCAGCATTTGTTGTCTGAAATCCGGACCGCAATCAATCAAAATATTCGTATCCTTTTCTACAATCAAGACCGAAGCTCGCAAGCGCTTATCTTTTTCATTTTCCGAAATGCAGGTATCACATCTACATCCAATCTGAGGAACTCCAGTGGAAGTTCCGGTTCCAAGAAAAATTAATTTCATCCCTTATAGTTATTCCTGCAAGATTTTTTTTAATCAATATTCATTCTGATACGCCAAGCCTGCGGATAGAGGTTGTTGCATCGGTTTCCTACATTTTTTACCCAGCCAAGAGGCAGGTTTTTGTAACAAACTAATAAAAATCCTTTCTTTGCATCCGGCAAATATATCGCTTCTTTTTTTAAATATAAAATAGCCGATTTGTAATCCAATTCTATTTTTTCAATTT
>DAIOHI010000544.1:0-1967 GCA_036744815.1 Paludibacteraceae bacterium | reverse complement strand
AAAGGACAAGAACAAACTCGTTCGCCTTTCAGCGTAGCGGGACCTTTAAGTCAGGTATTCTGCCTCGGAGTAATTGCGCAACGATTGAACAGCAAATTATCGTTCGACCGTAAAACAAAACAAATAACGAACAATGCTGTCGCTAATCAAATGTTAGTTGACACTCCACCTCGCAAAGGCTGGGAAGAATTTTATAAATTATAAATGAATAAACGAGGAATGAAGGACGGAAATAAGTAAATAGATTTTCATCCTTCCTTCCTTTCTTGAAAAATGGATAGACGAAATTTCTTGAAAAACATGGGAGTTGCCGGAGGCGCTGTTTTACTTTCAAGTCCGTGGCTTTCGGCTTTTTCAGAGACAAAACACAGTAGCAAATCGCAAGTAAAATTAGGAGTAATAGGTCCCGGTTCGCGAGGTCAATTTTTAATGAGCTTTCTGAAAAACAATCCGAAAGCAGATATTATAGCTCTTTGCGACATATATCAACCTTCCATCGATGGAGCATTAAAAATGTTTCCCCAAGCTAAAGTATATAACGATTATCGCAAATTACTAGAGAACAAGGAAATAGAAGCTGTAATTATTGCAACTCCATTATATACGCATTCTCAGATAACGATAGATGCCTTCGATGCAGGAAAGCATGTCTTCTGCGAAAAAGCCTTGGCGATGAACATAGAAGACTGCTACAAGATGTACATGAAGCATCGCGAAACAGGAAAAGTGTTTTTCGTAGGACAGCAACGCCTTTTCGATCCGCGCTATATAAAAACAATGGAGCTGGTTCATGCCGGCACTTTCGGAGAACTGCAAGGTTTCCGCGCATTTTGGTTTCGCAATAACGATTGGCGTCGTGAAGTCCCTTCACCTGAGTTGGAACGACATATCAACTGGCGGCTTTATAAGGAATATTCCCGAGGATTGATGAGCGAATTGGCTTGCCATCAAATACAGATAGGTAGTTGGGCTATGCGCGAAATCCCCAATAAGGTAATGGGACATGGCGCAATTACACATTGGAAAGACGGTCGTGAAGTTTACGACAATATATCTTGTATATATATGTTTGAAAACGGCGTGAAGTTGAACTACGAATCGGTTATTTCGAATAAGTTTTACGGATTGGAAGAACAGATTCTCGGAAATTTAGGAAGCGTTGAACCTGAAAATGGAAAATATTACTTCGAAAGCATCGACCCCGCTCCCGGATTTTTGCAATTGATAAACGACATCGAACATAAGCTTTTCGACTCACTTCCTTTTGCAGGAACCAGTTGGGCACCCGAAACAGCGAATGCAAATAAAGGCGAATATATAATAGGTGAACGTCCAACGACTGATGGAACATCATTAATGCTCGATGCTTTTGTAGAATCGGTTATTACCGGAAAACAGCCCGAAAACATAGCAGAAGAAGGTTATTACGCCAGTGCACTATGCCTTTTGGGGCACAATGCCATTGAACAAGAGCGAATTCTTACTTTCCCTGAAGAATATAAAATTGATTATTTAAATCATAAAAAAGCAGCTGTATGAAAGATAGTGTTATAACGGCAAAACGCAAAAAGACAGAATTACTAACTCTGTTGCTTTGTTTCATCCTCGCCAATCTGCTGAATCTTTATGCAATTATTGCCTACGGCACTCGCTTTAGCGAACTGTTCACTCAGCTCGGATATGTATTATTGTTCACAATTGCGCTCTATGTTCTTTGGACTGTGTTGCGAATTGTTTTTTATTTAATTAAGCCCTTATTTAAAACTAAAAAAGCAAAATAGAATCATGAGAAAATTATTTTTATTATCAATTATCACCGCATTCAGCATAAGCGGATTTTCGCAAGCGACATGGGAGAATCTGTTTAACGGAAAAAATCTAAAAGGCTGGACAAAACTCAACGGTACTGCCGAATATAAAGTCGAAAACGGCACGATTATCGGTATCAGCAAATTAAATACGCCAAA
>DAIOHI010000543.1:0-1975 GCA_036744815.1 Paludibacteraceae bacterium | reverse complement strand
TGCAGCTAAAGGTCGAAAAAATAATCGATTGATTTTTTTATCAATGAATAATATATACTGTCGTTTTAAATTTTGAGAGGCTTATGAATATTGAAGAACTTCGGAATCATTGTCTTGAAATAAAAGGCGTAGAAGAATGTACACCTTTTGGAGAGGATGTGTTGGTGTATAAAATAATGAATAAGATGTTTGCGTTTTTTTCTTTGAAGCCAAAGGATAACGAACATTTTGCTGTGATGAAATGCGATCCCGAAAAAACGGTGGAATTAAGAGAGAAATACAAGGGCATTACAAAGGGCTTTTATGCCGGCAGCAGTTTGATGTGGAATTCCGTGTATATCCAAAAGGATGTGCCTGATGAACTAATTGTGGAGTTAATAAAGCATTCGGTCAAAGAAGTTTTTAAGAAACTCCCTAAAAAGAAACAAGAAGAATACTTAACTTTGTGATAATGCTTGAATCTAGCTTTTGACAGAAAGAATGATGTCACTTTGAAGAGACAAAAATAGGTTTTGCTAAACATTATGAATAAACGTTTTGAGTTTGATGCGATAATCAAAAAAGTACCGGATATTGATGGTGCTTATGTGGAAATTCCATTTGATGTGAAAGCAACATTTGGAAAAGGTCGCGTTCCTGTTAATGCCAGCTTTGATGGAGTTCCATACCAAGGTAGTTTGGTGAAAATGGGAACTCCCTGTCATATTTTGGGTGTGCGAAAAGAGATACGTAAGCAGATTGGAAAGCAACATGGCGACACCGTTTCTGTAATCATTGAAGAGCGGGAAAAAACATCGAAAACCTAACAAGCAGATGTTGTTGATGAAGGAGAGAAGGAGGACTTCTTTTTTTAAGAGCGTAATTTGTTTTTCAAAAAAACATCTTTAGTACTGAAAATGGTTGTTTATGAATCGTAAAATAAGCTTTAAAGCATTTCTCAAAAATAGAACAACTCTTCAAAAGGTAATCCTTATTACGATTGCTTTTTTGCTTATTGCTTATATTTTTTGTTTGCCGCGAAAGTTATTTCAACTTCCTTATTCGACGGTGGTAACCGATCGGAAAGGCGAACTGCTTGGTGCTCGCATTGCCGACGACGAGCAGTGGCGCTTTCCTCCTTGCGATAGCTTGCCCGAAAAATTCAAAATTTGCATCACTCAGTTCGAGGATCAATATTTCCGTTATCATTGGGGAGTCAATCCATTGGCAATTGCCCGTGCTTTAAAGCAAAACCTTCAGGAAAAGCGGGTTGTGAGCGGAGCTAGCACCTTGACTATGCAGACCATCCGACTTGCGCGAAATAAAAAGCGGACGGTTTTCGAAAAAACGCTTGAAGCCATATTGGCAACCCGGTTGGAATTTCGCTATTCGAAGGATAAAATTCTTGCATTATATGCTTCTCATGCACCATTCGGAGGCAATGTGGTTGGTATCGACGCGGCGGCTTGGCGTTATTTCGGACATTCAGCCGAACTGCTTTCCTGGGCTGAATCGGCTACGCTGGCTGTGTTGCCAAACGCGCCGGCTATGTTGCACTTGTCGAAGAATCGTCCGGCTTTGCTTCAAAAACGAAACCGATTGCTTAAAACCTTATTTGAAAAAGATATTATTGATCAAAGCACTTACGAACTGGCTTTGAGTGAGGACTTACCCGACGAACCGCTTCCTCTGCCTCAAATTGCGCCGCATTTGGTAGATCGTTTGAACAAAAGCAATCACGGAGCTTACTTGGTTTCGAGCATCGATAAGTCGAAGCAACTACGCTGCGAGTCGATTCTGGAGCGTTGGAACAGAGAGTTTATGCAAAGCAATATCATGAATCTCGCAGCAATTGTTATCGATACCCGCAGCAATGAAGTGCTTGTTTATTGCGGAAATGTCAATTTTAGTGATAAAAATACGGGAAATCAGGTCGATGTTATTCAGGCTGACAGAAGTACGGGAAGCATTCTCAAACCTTTTTTGTTTGAAGCGA
>DAIOHI010000542.1:0-1976 GCA_036744815.1 Paludibacteraceae bacterium | reverse complement strand
CCGCAACCTTGCCGCAGCACTTGCTTGATGCTTGAGGGAGTTCCCGCTACGCTGAAGTTAGCTATTCTCCCCCTTCCGAGGCTGTTTTAATACATCCTCCCCTGAATCACCTTTATATCTTCCGAAGTCAGATAATCGTCAAAGCTCATTTGTTTATCAATAATTCCCTTTGGCGTCAGCTCGATAATGCGGTTACAAACCGTATCCACAAATTCGCGGTCGTGCGATGCCATCAGTATATTTCCTTTAAAATTAATCAGTGTGTTGTTGAATGCTTGAATCGACTCCAAATCCAAGTGGTTGGTTGGTGAATCGAGCGTCATTAGATTCGCATTTTCGAGCATCATTCGCGAAATCATACAGCGCATTTTTTCACCTCCCGAAAGCACACGCGATTTTTTATAAACCTCTTCGCCTGAAAACAACATTTTACCTAAATAGCTTCGCAGATTCGATTCCAATGTGTCGTTGGTAAATTGTGCCAACCAATCCATCAAATTCAAATCGTTATCGAAAAAAGAGGTGTTATCCAAAGGTAAATAAGCCTTCGTAATGGTTTGTCCCCAATTATAAGAACCTTTGAAATTCGTGTCTTTTTCGTTGATGATTTCGAAAAAAGCCGTCATCGCACGCGGATCGCGCGATACAAAAACCACCTTGTCGTTTTTCTCTATATTGAAATTTACGTCGTTGAAAAGTACAGTTCCGTCTTCGGCTGTTTTACTCAGTCCCGAAACTTCGAGCACCATATTTCCCGGTTCGCGTTCGGGTGTAAAAATAATGCCCGGATATTTGCGTGTCGAAGGTTGAATTTCATCTACATTCAGCTTTTCCAGCATCTTGCGACGGCTTGTGGCTTGTTTCGATTTTGCCACGTTGGCACTAAATCGGCGAATAAATTCTTCCAACTCTTTGCGTTTTTCTTCCGCTTTCTTGTTTTGCATTTGTTGCTGACGAAGCGCTAATTGGCTCGATTCGTACCAAAAAGTATAGTTCCCGGCAAAAAGTGATATTTTCCCGAAGTCGATATCCACTGTGTAAGTACTTACGGCATCGAGAAAATGGCGGTCGTGCGATACAACAAGCACCGTGTTTTCGTAATTTGCCAAATAATTTTCGAGCCACATTACAGTTTCCACGTCCAAGTCATTGGTTGGCTCATCGAGCAGAAGGTTATCCGGTTTTCCGAACAGGGCGCGAGCAAGAAGGACTTTTACTTTTTCTTTTCCGCTCAAGTCCTTCATTATCATATAATGCTTGTCCTCTTTAATACCCAATCCGCTCAACAACATCGCAGCATCACTTTCGGCATTCCAGCCTTCCATTTCGGCGAATTTTTCTTCCAGTTCCGAAGCACGTATTCCATCAGCATCCGAAAAATCTTCTTTCAGATAAATGGCATCTTTTTCCTCTTTTACCTTCCAAAGCACATCGTGCCCCATCATTACGGTTTCGATAACGGAAAATTCGTCGAACTCGAAGTGGTCTTGCTTCAATACCGACAGACGTTCGCCGGGTCCGAATTGAATCGTTCCGCGGGTTGGATCGAGGTCGCCGCTCAACATGCGGATAAGCGTGGATTTACCGGCACCGTTCGCACCGATTACTCCATAACAGTTGCCTGCTGTGAATTTTAAATTTACATCCGAAAAAAGTACGCGCTTCCCAAATTGAATCGCTAAATTGTTGACAGAAATCATTTATTGGTTCTAAAATTAGATGAGTGTAATATGCAATTGCAAAGTAGATAAAGGCTACAGAAATAGTTGTGATTTTGCTGTTTGCAAATTTTAAGTTGCAAAAATACAGAATAAATCGTGGCTGTGCAAATACTTTACAAGCTCTGCCTATCAATTTCCACAGAGCAAACACAAAAAGCCCGAAACATTTTTTGTTTCGGGCTTTTTATACTTTGTATCCTTCGCTTAAATTATTCCTAATGTTTTAGCGGCAATAGTAATTTTTTCGACCGACTC
>DAIOHI010000541.1:0-1987 GCA_036744815.1 Paludibacteraceae bacterium | reverse complement strand
GAATAACGCCGTCTTCCACAGTAATGATTTGTTTGAAATTCTTTCCTATCTTATGGAGCAGTTCTTCGTCAAGTGGTTTCAGAAAACGCATGTCGTAATGTGCTATGCTAATATCCGCTTCGTCGACTTCAATTTCGCGAATCGCGTTTGCGACGCTGTGAGCTAAAGTTCCTAAACTCAAAACGGCTAAGTCCTTACCTTTTTTTAAGCAAATGCCTTTTCCTACTGGAACAACTTCCATTTCATTACGCCATTCGATATTAAAGCCGCATCCGCGCGGATAGCGAATAACGAAAGGTCCCATATTTGCTTTTTGAGCTGTGTACATCAAATTGCGCAAATCCATTTCGTCACGTGGCGCGGAAATAGTGAGATTCGGTATGCAGCGCATATATGCCAAATCGAATTGTCCTTGATGCGTTGCGCCATCGGAACCAACGATTCCAGCACGATCGAGACACATAACGACATTCAGATTTTGCAGAGCCACATCATGTATCACATTGTCGTATGCACGCTGCATAAAAGAAGAGTAAATGTTGCAAAAAGGAAGCATTCCTTCTATTGCCAATCCCGCTGAAAAAGTTACCGCGTGACCTTCGGCAATACCCACGTCGAATACACGTTCGGGCAATTCCTTTTGCATAATGATCATCGAACATCCGGAAGGCATTGCCGGAGTGATGGCTACAATTTTTTCGTTTTTCAATGCCAATTCGAGCAATGTTTCTCCAAAAACATGTTGAAATAACGGCGGTTTTATTTCTGTGTCGGTGTTTCGCTCTCCGGTTTTGGGATTGAACAATCCGGGTGCATGCCATTCCGTTACCGATTTTTCGGCAGGTTCGTATCCTTTTCCTTTTTTTGTAATGCAATGAAGCACTTTAGGACCTTCAAAGTCTTTAATGTCGGATAAAATGCGCACCAAGCTGTTAATGTCATGCCCGTCCACCGGACCAAAATAGCGGATGTTGAGGCTTTCGAAAATATTGCTTGATTGCTGTGATATTTTCGATTTGATTGTATTATTGAAACGAATGATGCGCTTTTTCTTGCTGTCATTCATAAGTTTCATTCGCTTAAGCAGTTTGTAAACTTTATAACGCCAGCGATTGTAAGCTTCCGAAGTGGTAATATCGACCAGATATTGCGTAAATCCACCCTTTATCGGATCGATCGCCATCTGATTATCGTTCAGAATAATCAACAGATTATTTTTATCCATCGAAGCATTATTCAAACCTTCAAAAGCTAATCCGCCCGTCATAGAACCATCGCCGATGATAGCTACAACACGACGCTTTTCCTCATGTTTCAATAAAGATGCAATTGACATGCCGAGTCCGGCAGAGATGGATGTTGACGAATGTCCTACGCCAAAAGCATCGTATTCGCTTTCCTTCGGCGAAGGGAATCCGCTGATGCCTTTAAATTTTCGATTGCTGTGAAATTCTTTGCGTCGTCCGGTCAATATTTTATGTCCGTAGGCTTGATGTCCGACATCCCACACCAACCTATCGTGGGGCGTATCGAACACATAATGCAAAGCTACGCTCAACTCTACGGCTCCTAAACTAGAACCTAAATGTCCCGGATTTTTCGAGACTTCATCAATAATAAATTGCCTTAATTCATCACATACAACAGGAAGCTCCTCCTTGGGAATGGCTTTTAGGTCGATAGGTGAGTCAATCGAATTGAGATATTTATAGCTGCGGTTCATTATTTTTCAAAGTAGTATATAGTATGCAAAAGTAATACTTTTTAATGGTATCAGTTGCTGTCTTTTGCTTTTTGTGTGTTAAAAACCTCTACATTATCCAGTAAGCAAATAATGAAAATTGAGCAAGAATATAGTTGTTATTAAGTTAATGTATGCTGTAAATACTTTGTTGTTATTTTTCTTGCATTAATTTTGTTCTATAAAAACATTCTACTAATTAGTTTTGTTCGTTTCTACAGTTGCGGTTTATGTTAAACCAAGCTG
>DAIOHI010000540.1:0-1989 GCA_036744815.1 Paludibacteraceae bacterium | reverse complement strand
AAAAGGATATGTGTCGAGTGTTCGTTGAATTACCAAACATATAATAGGCATTTGCGCCCAAAGCTACGTGGTCGAATAATTTTATCGATAAACCGGCGTATACTTGCGAAATACCTCCTTGTCCGTAATAAGTACGTGTGACATTTGTTGTATCGTTTTCTATGCTTGGGTCTAATTGATAGCCCGTTTGTGTATCCTCGAAATCATAACCCGAGAAAGAATAAGGAAGTATTCCTGCACTTGCTCCAAGAAATTTTCCGATGGGAAATTGCATAGTAATGTATTCGAGATTCCCGTTGAAAGTTGTTCTTTTCTTTCCATCACCATCCGAAAACATCGACATCAATCCTGACATACCTACATCGAACATAAAGGACAGGCTATCAACCGAACTATAGGAAGCAGGATTTGCCACATTGATGCTCGAAGGGGAGCGCAAACCGAGAGAAACACCTCCCATTGCGCGTTGATCGCCTGAGTTGTTGTCGCTTATCTGTCCGAAACCAAAGCGTGTGTAAGGCGAATTAGTGCTGTTCTGTCCGAAAGAAAACGCCGTTGCCAGCAATAGTGCAAGTACCGATAGAACAAGTTTGTAGTTGTGCATTTGTATAAAAAATCAGGATTAATCCGATATTATTGTTTAATTCTGCAAAGATGGCATTTTTTAGTGTTTACAACAATGTAAATGCCGATATTGCCTGTTAAAAAAAATGAAAGTTCAGTATCTTTAAGTATTTGGGAAATAATCTCTCTGCTTATAAAATCATTTTTTCGATAGGAATCACCAAGATTCCTTCAGCGCCTAAAGCCTTTAATTTTCCAATAATATCCCAAAAGCGTTTTTCTTCAATCACTACATGAAGCGAATACCAGCCTTCTTTTGCCAGCGGCATAACCGTTGGGCTGCGCATTCCCGGTAATTCATCTATTATTTGTTCCAAATTATTGGCAGGCACGTTCATCAACACGTATTTCTTATCTTCAGCCATTTGTACGGTTTCTATACGGAATAGAAATTCGTCCAATACTTTTTGTTTCTCCTCACTCAAATTAGGATTGGCAATCAATATAGCTTCCGACTTCATAACCGTTTCAACTTCTTTCAAATGATTGGTAATGAGCGTGCTTCCCGAACTGACAATGTCGAAAATAGCATCAGCTAAACCAATGCCCGGAGCAATTTCAACCGAACCGGTAATTACGTGTATATCTGCCGTAATATTGTTTTTCGCTAAGTAATCTTTCAAAATTTCAGGGTAGGAGGTTGCTATTACTTTCTCGCTGAACCACGAAATATCTTTATAGCTTTCTGCTTTAGGAATTGCCAATGATAAACGGCATTTGCTGAATCCCAATCGCTTGATAAGCTTTACCTTCTTTTTCTTTTCTGCAAACTCGTTTTCGCCTACGATGCCTACGTCAGCAACGCCGTCAGCTACTGACTGAGGAATATCGTCGTCGCGAAGGAATAATATTTCGAGAGGAAAATTCCTCGAAGGCACCAACAGTAAACGTTTGCTGGGTTCAAGTTTTATTCCGGCTTCGGATAGCAAAGCCATCGTGTCTTCGTGTAAGCGTCCTTTTGTCTGTACTGCTATGCGTAACATGGTATTTAATTTAGATGGGCTGAATCGTATCAATCACAACAACATTGCTATCGGGTATGACTTCTGTCTGTAGGCTGTCAGTTTCCGCAGCCGGGGTATCTTGTTGCGTAGCTTTTTTGCCTCCGCAGGAAACGAGTGTAAATATGAGTAATGCCAATAAGAAGATTTTCTTTGTCATGTCCTTTTTGTAGAGTTATTTTAAAAAGCAGCTACAAAGGTAACTTATTTTCTGCTTTTATCCGACTTGTTTAGAGTGATTTTAGTAATTATGGGTTTGCCGTCAATCGCACAAGGCATATAAATCGCCTCTCGGATTAACCAAAAGGATAGGAAGGCTTGATTCTTTCACCAATTTTCGTTCCTTCGGTCCGAAGAAGATATC
>DAIOHI010000539.1:0-1992 GCA_036744815.1 Paludibacteraceae bacterium | reverse complement strand
GTAATGCGCTTGCAAATTAATTACACCGACGAATAAAAAAGAAGTCAATCCGATAACTAAGAATCTGTAATTTTTTGTGAAATAGAAAGCGGTTAACATCAGTATCACAACAACAAGCAAGTACATTTGCCAAGTATTTATTGCCATAAAAATGAGAGAATTAGGCAGATTCTGAATAAAAAATATGGAGCCGTTCAAAAATATCAGCGACCAATTAAGCAGAAAAGCCACTGCCGACGATAGTATCGGAATAAAGGAAACTCCCAACAAAGCAATTGCCAAGTAAATTACTATCGTCGAAAGCGGAATTGCCAAAAAGTTAGTGAGAAGAAAATAAACCGGAAATTGATGAAAATAATACAAAATAAAAGGTAATGTTCCTATCTGCGCTCCGATGGAAACGGAAAATAAATCCCACAACCAATGTGCCGCTTTGTTACGTGTTTTCATTACTTTTCGTGCTGGAATGGAAAAGAAAATAAGACTGATAACGGCAGAATAACTAAGTTGGAAGCCAATGTCGAATAAAAAATTAGGATTAATAAGCAGCATGAAAAATGCCGACATGAAAATGGTATTGTAAATTTGCGATTTCCGGTTGAGGCAAGTGGCAAGCGCAACAAATGAAAACATAAAAGCCGAGCGCATAACCGATGGCGATAATCCCGTAATAAAAGCATAAGCCCAAAGAAAGAGAATGATAAAAATGCTTTTTGCAATGCGTTGTCGTTGTGTTCGGTTCAGAAAAGCGAGTAAAAACGCGATTGCCGCATACACAATTCCAACATGCAAACCGCTTACCGAAAGGATATGAACAGCTCCCGTCGCATTGTAGCTTTTTCGCAAATCGGGATGTAAGTCGTCGGTGTAGCCCAAAGTCAAAGCGGCTAACACGGCAAATTCGTCGCCTTTTATGCCGAAATCGCGATAAATATTGAGCAGAAAATTCTGACATATATCTGCCAAACGAAAAATGGAAAAACTATTGTTGAAATCGATCTTTTCCCACTTTTGGGACGAAACATAAGTCGTTGCGCCAATTCCTTGTCGTTTTAAGTATTTTGCATAATCGAAACCATCAGGATTTAAAGCGCGTTCAGGTGTTTTAAACTCTGTTTCAACGAGCAATCGATCGCCATAAAGCAGTTTTGCTGCCGAACTGTCTTTTTGTAAATAAACTATAGCATTGCCCTTTGCTGTTTTCCATTCGTTGGAATCAAGCATTTGAATCAATTTTACTTCGCATAAATAAGAATTGGCTTTTTCAATAGGTGCTTTTATTAATTCGACTTTAAAAATGCCTTTCTGAAGCAAATTATCGAATTCACTTTTCCTATTTTGATTGATGCAAAGCAGGAAAGATAAAGACATTAAAAATAAAAAAATGCCACAACCGAAAATCCATCGGAAAGAATATTGTTTTTGAGAATTGCGGAAGAAAAACGAGCATAAAATTAAAACAAAGGAAATGAAGCAGAATAAGGCAATAAGAACGATAGAAAAATCCGGAAAGTATTGATAAAAAACAATTCCTGCCACTAAAGGCAGGAGTAAGCGAAAGAAGGGCGTTCGTTGAAGAAAGTCCATCATAGCTCCAAAGTTTAAGGTTATTATTCTTTTTATTCAGACAGAATTAACATGTTTAAAAAGGAAGTCATTGTAAAATCTGTCTAAGCAATTCTTTGTCTTTCTATTGTTACAAAGCTTTTTTCATCTTGCTTATTGTGCTGATAGGATCTTGCGATTTAAACACCGCGCTTCCTGCGACAAGTACATCTACTCCGCTTGCAAAAAGTTTCGGAGCATTCTCCAAATTCACGCCTCCATCTACTTCGACAAGGCATTTGGCATTATGTTTTTCTTTGATTTTTTTTAATTCTTCAAGGCGGTTGTAAGTCTCTTCTATAAATTTTTGTCCTCCGTATCCGGCAAAAACAGACATAATAAGAACCATATCCACTTCTTTTATAAACGGTTCTAAAGACGCTACAG
>DAIOHI010000538.1:0-2005 GCA_036744815.1 Paludibacteraceae bacterium | reverse complement strand
AAAAACAATAGCTTACGAATATCAAATTATTGATATCGTTGAAGAAGACGAAACAATTGTTGAAATCGCAATTGATGCAGCCATCGAAGAAATTAAAAGCTATTTGGCAGCACGATATGATACCATAAATGTTTTTAATAAGCAGGAAAACGAACGCAATCGCTTAATTGTCGAACTCACGAAAGATATTGCTCTCTGGCAAATTATACGTCTATCCAATCCGGATATATTATTCGAGCGTGTAAAAGATAGATACGATAGAGCTATCGATTATCTTAATCGGGTTGCAAAAGGACTATTATCTCCAACATTACCGCTGTTAACAGATAGCACAGGCGAAGAAACTACACCCTTAAAATTTGGAAGTATGCCTAAACAACAATACGACTATTAAACTGTAATATTATGGCTAAGGACACTAAAAAGAAAATGCTCATTGAGCTTAAAATACAGGCGGAAAACCTGACAAAAAAAGATATTGGAACATGGCGACGTGCATGGCAAGCTGCTATTAATCCCGAAAATCCGATTCGCGGTCCCTTATACGACGTATATACCGATGTGGCAGCCGATTTACATCTTACAGGATGTATCGATCAACGAAAAAGAATGGGGCTTAAGAAATCTTTTAAAATAGTGGATAAATCCGGAAAAGAAAAACCTGAACTCTCAGAACTATTCGAAGTAGAATGGTTTAAAGATTTTTGGAAGTACGCATACGATTCTATCTATTACGGTTATTCTCTCGTTGAGTTTGGAGATATCATAACCGAAGGACGTATGCGATATAGCGAAGTCTCTCTTATCCCACGCAAACATGTTATCCCGGAATACGGCGTCATTGTTAAAGAAGTTGGCGACGAATGGAAACGAGGTGTGTCTTATACTGAAGGGAGTCCTGCTAACTGGTGTATTGGTGTCGGAAAGAAAAATGATCTCGGAATATTGCTTAAACTGAGCCCATCGGCATTATCTAAAAAGAATATGCTTGCCTACTGGGATACGTTTGGTGAAGTATTCGGAATGCCTATCCGTATCGGTAAAACAGCAAGCCGCGACCCTAAGGATACCGCCCGTGCCGAAAAATTCCTTGCCGAAATGGGAGCTCTCTCTTGGGGATTATTTCCGGAAGGAACAGAAATAGAAATCAAAGAAACAACCAGAGGAGATGCTTTTAATGTGTACGACAAACGTATCGACCGCGCAAATTCCGAAATAAGCAAATGCATATTAAATCAGACAATGACAATCGATAGTGGAAGCTCACTTAGTCAATCAGAAGTGCACCTTGAGGTTTTAAAAAATGTGATCGATGCCGATGCCGATATGTTTCGTGATGTTGTGAACTGGAAATTGATACCGCAAATGATTCGGCACGGATTTCCACTCGAAGGATACCGATTCGAATGGGATGAGTCAATCGACTGGACGCCGGAGCAACAAATTCAAATAGAACAAATGTTGCTTAGTTCCTACGAAATAGATCCCAAATATTTTTCAGAGAAATATAACATAACTATTACAGGCACCAAACAGCAGGCTTTTCTTAAAGACGACAACCGTTTTTTTGTTTAAGGGCTGGCGAACACCCAGCCCTGGCATCAGAACTCGACAGGCTGTATTTTAATGGCGATTATACGATGTTGAAAGAATGTTTAAATACATTTAAAACATCGGGGATACTTGAGTATTCCTTAGCTGCTAAAAATTCGGCTGAACGAATAATAGATGATATTGCCTCAAATCCAAAACAGAAGTTAAACAAATCTTTGTACGAACAATACGCAGGCAATTTGCGTAAGGCGATCAACACGGTATACGCTGAAGATACTGAAGATGGGCTCTCTGATCAATTCCGCGCAAACGTAAGCCGATTTGCCGCCTATAAAGCATTACATGCTACTCAACAGATAAAAATACAACTCGAAAAATCGACCGATGATGCTAAGAAAGTAATCAATGCTTTTAACAGATACCAGGCTGCAGAGTATAATACTGCAGTAGC
>DAIOHI010000537.1:0-2011 GCA_036744815.1 Paludibacteraceae bacterium | reverse complement strand
TGGTGAAATGGGTAAAAAAGCGGGAAGAAACAGATGTTTACGACAGCGATGTTTCCTACAATCCATTTAAAATAAAAGATATTTAAATTATATCATTTGTAAACTTAGTCAATCCAATTTACAAAAAAAACAAACTGTTTTCACGACAGACTGAACTAAATATCTTTTACGTTTGCAGCTTTCGTCTTATGCTTTTTCTTGTTGCATAGTTGGTCAAAAAGAGGTAACTTTGTGTCCGAAAAAACATTCGCTTATTTTACCTCACAAGACTTCAAAAAACTTAAAAACTAAAATATATTATTTATGAAGCCAATGACGAAAAGCCCGTTGCAAATTGCACGCTTTACTTATAAGCCGAAGCTACCTGCATCATTAAAAGAAAATGTTGTGTTGCGTAACGGAGCTGCTACAGAATCAGTTGCCGATCAGGCAGATATCAAAAACTTATTCCCACATACTTACGGAATGCCTCTTATTACTTTTGAAGCAGGCGACGCGAAAGAGCATTCGATCACAAACGTTGGTGTTATCCTGTCGGGCGGACAAGCTCCTGGCGGACATAACGTTATTTCGGGAATTTATGACGGTTTGAAAAAATTAAACTCAAATAATAAGCTTTACGGATTTTTAGGAGGTCCGAGCGGCTTGGTTGAGCATCAATATATTGAGCTTACAAGCGAAATCGTTGACGAATATCGTAATACCGGAGGTTTCGACATCATCGGATCGGGACGCACAAAGCTGGAAGAAGATTGGCAGTACGACAAAGGCGCTGAAATTTGTAAAAAATTGGGGATTAACGCAATTGTTATTATTGGCGGCGATGACTCAAACACAAATGCCTGTGTCTTAGCAGAATATTATCTACAAAAAAAGACTGGAATCCAAGTAATCGGTTGCCCGAAAACAATTGACGGAGACCTTAAAAACGAGATGATCGAAACTTCTTTTGGTTTTGATACTGCTTGTAAAGTTTACTCCGAATTGATTGGTAACATCCAACGCGATGCTAATTCGGCAAAAAAATACTGGCACTTTATTCGTCTGATGGGACGCTCAGCTTCTCACATTACGCTCGAATGCGCACTGCAAAGCCAACCAAACATCTGTATCATTTCGGAAGAAGTAGAAGCTAAAGGATTAACATTGAATCAAATTGTGGAAAGCATTGTTAAGGTTATCGTAAATCGTGCCAACCATGGATTGAACTTCGGAACGATTCTTATTCCCGAAGGATTGATTGAATTTATTCCTGCGATGAAGAAACTGATTTCTGAATTAAATGATCTATTGGCTGATAATGACGATTTCAACGCATTGCAAACCGAAGATGAAAAACGCCAATACGTAAAAGGTTTACTTACAAAAGAAAGTTGCGAAGTTTATCGCAGCTTGCCAAAAGGCATTGCACGTCAGTTGACACTTGATCGCGATCCACATGGTAATGTTCAAGTTTCGCTTATCGAGACAGAAAAACTGCTGATCGAAATGGTAGCGAAACGTTTAGCTCAACTAAAAGCCGAAGGTACTTATAAAGGTAAGTTTTCTGCCATTAATCACTTTTTCGGATACGAAGGACGTTGCGCGATTCCATCTAATTTCGATGCGGACTACACATATTCACTTGGATATACAGCTTCAATTCTTATTTCTGAAGGGAAAACAGGATATATGTCTTCAGTTCGCAACTTGACAGCCCCAGCCAACGAATGGATTGCTGGCGGTGTGCCTATCACGATGATGATGAATATGGAACGTCGTCATGGAAAGATGAAACCGGTAATTCAAAAGGCTCTGGTTCGTTTGGACGGAGCGCCGTTTAAGTTCTTTGCAACCTATCGTGAGCAATGGGCAAGTGAAGCTTTTGCTTTTGTTTACCCAGGTCCTATTCAATACTACGGTCCGTCGGAAGTTTGCGATCAGCCAACCAGAACTCTACTTCTAGAAAGCGGAAAGTAATACTTCTCGAAGATTCGTTATAAAAATATTTACGTTTCTTAGAACACAAAAA
>DAIOHI010000536.1:0-2012 GCA_036744815.1 Paludibacteraceae bacterium | reverse complement strand
CAGCTTTTAAAATCATCAATCGCTCGGGCGAACATATTTACACTGCCGAAAGTTTGGGCTTTAAACAAAACACAGAAGAAGAGTTGGATGGAGGCTCAACAGTACAGGAAGCTGCGAGAATATTCGACAATATTTTGGATAACAAAGCGACCGAAGCACAGAAAAATACAGTAATCGCAAACGCTGCTTTCTCCATTCAAACCATCAATTCAAATCTTTCGATAGAGGAATGCATCGCGCAGGCTCGCGAGTCGATCGAGAGTGGAAATGCAAAGAAAGTATTAAAGAAGTTTTTAGAGATAAATGGATAATATTCTTGACAAAATAATCGCTAACAAGCGTAAAGAAATCGTCTTGCAAAAAGAGCGGATAAGTATCGGCAGTTTAGCGAAACAGATAAGCGATACATATAGTCCTTTTTCTTTCAAACAAGCATTGGAAGCGTCGAGTACCGGTATTATTGCTGAATTCAAACGTCGCTCGCCTTCGCGCGGATGGATTTTCGAAGATGCAAAGATAAAAGATATTCTACCTGCTTATGCCGAAAACGGAGCCGCAGCAGTATCGGTACTTAGCGATTTGGATTTTTTCGGTGGTACAATGGCGGATTTGGAAGAAGCTCGCAGACTAATTTCCATTCCCATTTTGCGGAAAGATTTTATGATAGATGAATATCAGCTTTATCAGGCAAAAGCATTGCAGGCGAATTGCATTTTGCTTATTGCCGCGGCATTAACAACGCAAGAAACAAAATTTTTGGCAAAAAAAGCGAAGGAATTGGATTTAGATGTTTTGCTCGAAATTCACAATGAAAAGGAACTGGATCATCTCAACGAATATATAGATATGGTCGGGATTAACAACCGCAATTTAAAAACTTTTGTAACATCGATAGATATTTCATTTCAATTAGGTGAAAAAATTCCGAGTGAATTTTTGAAGATATCCGAAAGTGGTATTTCCGATATTCAAACGGTGAAAGACTTACGTGCAGCAGGTTTCAAAGGATTTTTGATGGGCGAAAATTTTATGAAAACGAATAATCCGGGCGAAGCGTTGAAAGCCTTTATTGAAGAATTGAGCAAATGAAAATAAAAGTATGCGGGATGAAACATCCTGAAAACATCAAAGCTTTGGCAAAGTTGCCGATTGATTATATGGGTATGATTTTCTATGAAAAATCACCCCGAAACGGCATTGGTCTTTCATCCGAAGTATTCTGTGATTTTCCTGCGTCAATCAAGCGGACTGGTGTTTTTGTGAATGAAGAATTTGAATCGCTGTCAAAATACATCAAGCAATATCAATTAGATTGTCTGCAATTGCACGGCGACGAAAATCCGGATTACTGCAAGACGCTGAAAGAAAATTATCCTTTTATTGAAATAATAAAAGCATTCAACATAGCTGAAAGTGCTGATTTTGGAAAAACAAGCTTATACGAAGGGCTTTGCGATTTTTTCCTTTTCGATACAAAAACGAATCAACATGGCGGGTCTGGAATAAAATTCGACTGGAGCTTACTTAATGCTTATAAAGGAATTACACCATTCTTCCTCAGCGGAGGAATTTCTGTGGACGACGTGCATGTGATTGCAAAAATATCGCATCGAAATTTTTACGGAATCGATGTAAACAGCAAATTTGAAATAGAACCTGGAATAAAAGATATTGGACTACTTACAAAATTCGTTGCAAGTTTTTCGGATAGAGTGAAAAATATATAATATAGAATACAACCAATCAAAATCTCTTTTAGAGAATTTATAGACTTAAACTTATGAATAGAATACAACAACTTTTCGAAGCGAAGCAAAAAAATATACTTTCGGTTTATTTCACAGCGGGATATCCGAAGTTTGACGACACAACTAAAATTATTACAGAATTGCAGAAAAAGGGAATCGACTTGATAGAAATCGGTATTCCTTTTTCTGATCCAATGGCTGACGGTCCTGTTATTCAGGCAAGCGGAACGCAAGCTCTACGCAACGGAATGACAGTTAGTAAGC
>DAIOHI010000535.1:0-2014 GCA_036744815.1 Paludibacteraceae bacterium | reverse complement strand
TCGAAAAAGGAGCTTCCGATAAAGTGTTTTTAAAATCAATATCGTACAACGAACGCTCACAGGATACTTTGGGAATGTATTTATCGGTTCTAAATTCGAATTTGCAACCTATCGTAGGCAGTTTCGAAATAAGCGCTTACAATACGGATACTCTGTCCAAAACAAAAAAAACAATTATTGATGTAACGCGTTTTGTCGAAAGTGATAATTCGATATTGAATTTCAACGCGCAACTGAAGAAAAATATATCGTTAGGCTCAATGTTTTCGGATCGCAGCTATATCGATACGATCAGAACTTATCCGACTAATATCGAAATACGAACGGTAAAAACTTACGCTCAAAGTCCGTCGAGTTCGGCAATTGTATCCGATGCACCATTCACTTACGAGTTGAATTCATCCATTCTTCTTCTTCCCAAAGAGCCTATGAAGTCGCGTTATTTCGATCCTCGGGTAGGTTATTTTGCACGTGGATATGTTGATTTCGACGCGAATCCGCAAGGAGTAGAACGTAAATTGATGGTTACGCGCTGGCGTTTGGAGCCAAAGGACGAAGATATTGAGAAATATAAACAAGGAGAATTGGTGGAACCGAAGAAACCGATCGTGTTTTATATTGATCCGGCAACTCCCCAAAAATGGCTTCCATACTTGATTCAAGGTGTAAACGATTGGCAGATAGCTTTCGAAAAAGCAGGATTCAAAAATGCAATTTATGCTTTGGAAGCTCCCTCGGATTCGACTTGGAGCATCGACGACGCGCGTCATTCGGCTATTGTTTACAAGCCGTCAACCATTCCTAACGCGAGCGGCCCTCATGTACACGATCCTCGCAGCGGCGAAATTATGGAGTCGCACATCAACTGGTATCATAACGTGATGCAGTTGTTGCACGATTGGTATTTTGTTCAGGCATCGGCTATTGACGAACGTGCACGAAAAATGAAGTTCGACGATGAATTGATGGGACAATTGATTCGTTTTGTTTCTTCGCACGAAGTAGGACACACTTTAGGATTGCGTCATAATTTCGGCTCCTCGGCAACAGTTCCGGTCGAAAAACTGCGTGATAAGGCTTGGGTGGAAGCCAATGGACATACGCCATCGATTATGGATTACGCGCGTTTCAATTATATAGCGCAGCCGGAAGATAATATCGGCGAAAGCGGAATTTTCCCTCGCATCGGAATTTACGATATGTGGGCGATAGAGTGGGGTTATCGTTGGTTGCCCGACTACGAAAAGGCTGAGGACGAAGTTCCTTATTTGAATAAACTCGTGATAGATAAATTGGCAGAAGATGCTCGCTATGCATTCGGAACGGAGCGCGACGCGGACGATCCACGCAATCAAAATGAAGATTTGGGTGATAACGCGATGCTGGCAGGCGAATACGGCATAAAAAACTTGAAACGCATTGTGCCGAATTTATTAGAATGGACAAAAGAATCGAACAAAGATTATTCGAATGCGAGCAATATGTATAGTCAGATCGCTGTTCAATACGGACGCTATATGGGGCATGCGGCGAAAAATATCGGTGGTATTTACAGCACTCCTAAATACGTGGAAGAAAGTGGTAATATATATGAATATGTGCCTTTGGCAATTCAAAAAGAAGCTTTGGCTTTTTTGAATAAACAGTTGTTTACAACGCCTACATGGTTGATTGATCAGGATTTGATGTATAAAGCAGGTGTGAATCCGGTAAATACGATCGGGAATGTACAACGACAAGTGATGAACCGCCTGATCAGTCAAAGTACTTTCGATAAAATGAGCCAGAGCGAAGCTTACAACACTTCGGGAGCTTATACCGTAGTGGCTTTTTTGAATGACTTGAAGAAAAATATTTGGTCGGAATTGAACAGCGGAAAACAAATTGATATTTACCGACGCAATTTGCAAAAGCAATATATCGAATCTTTCGATGCGATAATAAATCCGCCTAAAACATCTGTATTGATTCTCTATCCCAATCGTCCTTCGGATGCAGCAAGTATTGCTCGTGG
>DAIOHI010000534.1:0-2014 GCA_036744815.1 Paludibacteraceae bacterium | reverse complement strand
GTTCGAATTAAACAATTCTCTATTGGAGGAGAAATGGGCATGCAGTATAATTTTAGCGATTTTATTGATGGAGTAAAGACAAAGTACTCAAAAAATAACGATGTAATATCTTACTTTACATTTACCTTCGGGTATCGTTTCATCGAAAGAGACTGTAAATGCAAGGTTAT
The DNA here is from genome assembly GCA_036744815.1 of Paludibacteraceae bacterium. Lineage (GTDB taxonomy): Bacteria > Bacteroidota > Bacteroidia > Bacteroidales > Paludibacteraceae > H1. The sequence goes on along the minus strand of DAIOHI010000534.1, from coordinate 1,844 downwards.
TTGGAATTGAGTAGCTTTGCTTAATCCATAAATCTATTTTTTTACGATTTCCAAGGTATCGGAAGCGATCATATATTCCTCATCTGTGGGAACAACCACAACTTTTATTTTCGAATCAGGAGTGCTGATAATGCTTTCTGTTCCTCGAGTTTTGGCATTCAGTTCTTTATTTATTTCAATGCCGGCGAATCTCAATCCTTCGCATACTACCTCACGCGTAATTGCTTGGTTTTCACCTACGCCTCCGGTAAATACAATTACGTCAGCACCATTCAATACAGCCAAATAAGCTCCAATATATTTTTTGATACGGTATTCGTACATGTCAAGAGCCAATTTAGCTCGTTCGTTTCCTTGTTTAATGGCATTTTCGATATCGCGCATATCCGACGAAACACCCGAAACGCCCAAGACTCCACTGTGTTTATTGAATAACGTCGATGCTGCCGGTGCTCCAATCATTTCTTTTTCCATCAAGAAAGTTGCCACGCCAAGATCAACATCACCCGAGCGAGTTCCCATCATCAAACCTTCTACCGGTGTAAAACCCATTGATGTATCAACTGATTTTCCATTTTCAATAGCGGTAATAGAACCCCCATTGCCAATATGCGCTGTGATAATTTTTGCTTTATCGTAATCCAATCCCAAAAAATCGCATACACGACGTGAAACATAGCGATGGCTCGTTCCGTGAAAGCCATAACGGCGTATTCCATATTTCGTATAAAGCTGATAAGGTATCGGATACATATATGCATAGTCCGGCATTGATTGATGAAAAGCCGTATCGAAAACTCCAACTTGCGGAACCGTAGGCAACAATTCTTCAATGGCGCGAATACCGGCTAAGTTGGGCGGATTGTGAAGTGGAGCAATATCAATACATTCTTCTATTTTATGTATTACCTCTTCGGTAATCAACACGCTGGAGTTAAATTTTTCTCCTCCATGCACTACACGATGTCCTACCGCGTCAATTTCTTCCAATGATTTTATTGAGCCGTGTTTTTCACTGGTCAATACACCAAGAATGTATTCCACCGCCGTGCGATGCTCCAGCACTTCTCCTTCGAGAATTATTTTTTGTCCATCCTCGCGCGTATGTTTAAGGAAAGAACCCTTCATTCCAATTTTTTCGACACCGCCCGAACCCAATTCGCGATTGTCGTCCATATCAAGAAGCTTGTATTTTACCGACGAACTACCACAGTTTAAAACTAATATTTTCATAACTTTTCCTTTCCTTATTTTACAATATTGTCGAATTCATCGTAGAGATAGAAGCCTTTTCTGCGGCTTACTCCATAATGTTTTGCTCGATACAAACGCAGAAGAATCGGCGATGGTTTGTATTTTACCAAACCGTATTCCTGATATAAATTTTCAAGCAGATGCACGATCTTTTCTATTCCCATTTGGTCGGCAGTACGAAAAACTCCTTGACGATGCCCGAAGCCTACGGTCAATACTTCATCAATATCTTCAACAGTAGAAATGCCTTCCATAAGAATGGAACAAGCTTCGTTCAATTGAATAAGAAAAAGACGCAAGCTAACCAATCCTGCTGATTCGGCAACAGCAACATATTTATGATTGATCAATCGAGCGAATTGACAAACTTTTTCATAAGTTTCGTCCGAGGTATTAAGTCCGCGGACAATTTCGATAATTTGCGATTCGGGAACATTTGAAAGAAAATGCAAACCGATGCAGCGTTCTTTATGTTTCAGCTCCGAAGCCAAATCGGTGACAACAACAGTCGATACGTTTGTTGCAATAACAGCATCAGGCGACAAAGCGTTTTCAAGTAATTTGAAGACTTCTTTACGTTGATTTACCCG
>DAIOHI010000533.1:0-2026 GCA_036744815.1 Paludibacteraceae bacterium | reverse complement strand
TGATTGAGGAGGATGAATTCCCTATTTACAGCGATTTCAACTTGTCCAATCTTGGGTTTTCGCTTTATCATCAGTCCTCTTTCGAACTTAATAAATGGACTTTTACTGCCGCACTAAGGATGGATTATGAACATTCATTTATCCGTTATTCTAATTCGGCGTTGATGCACTATCGTTTCACGCTCTCGATGCCCGATTACAAAGCCTTGAATACAGAAATGGAGGGCAGTGGAAATATGCCTTTCTTCGAATTCTTACCTAAGTTTTCTGCCATGTATCATTTTCATCGGGGCAATGTATATGCAAGCGTTGCACGTGGATATAAAACAGGAGGTTACAACACACAGATATTTTCCGACATAGTACAATCGCAGATGATGAAGGGGTTGATGTCCGATTTGGGTGTCTATTTCGATCATGTGGAAGGAAGTACCATAGAATCCATATCCTACAAACCCGAATACAATTGGAACTACGAAGTGGGAGGGAGCCTGAGTTTTATCGACAACAAGCTTTCCCTTGACGCCGTTTTGTTTTACATTGATTGCCGCAATCAGCAATTAACCGTATTCCCTCCCGGAAAGACAACAGGCAGAATGATGTCGAATGCCGGAAGTACAAGAAGCTACGGCGCTGAATCATCACTCAGCTATAACGATAAGCGCTTGCATCTTAATGCTGCTTATGGATATACCAATGCTCGTTTTCTTACATATAACGATGGCAATAACGATTACTCGGGTAATTACATTCCTTATGCACCGCAAAATACAGTCTCGCTGAGCGCAGCTTATACTTTCCACTTGGAAAGCAAGCATTTGGAAGCTATTCGAATACAAAGCGATTGGCAGGGGGTAGGAAAAATCTATTGGAACGAAGATAATTCTTTTGTTCAACCATTTTACGGACAATCGGGCGTTTCGGCATCATTAGAGAAAGGAAAGGCGAAATTGATCTTTTGGTGTAAGAATCTTAGTGACGAGAAATTCAATACCTTTTACTTCAAAAGTATGGGAAACAGCTTTGTTCAGCAAGGAAAACCAAGGCAGATCGGCGTACAATTTCAAGTGAGCTTTTAAATAAATCATAATAAATTATCAATAATCAATCGAAGGGTATCAAATAAACACAGATTCGCAGAAAAACTAAAGCTTGAGTTTGTGTATTGCTTTTGCCCTATTAAAAAACAAATTATTACACATGAGAAAAATCAGTTTAGTATTAATTAGCTTATGTATGCTGCTTGTAGCTTGCGACAACAAAGAGCCGGACAACAAGCCCGGCAAAGTAGAAAACGGCAATTATGTAGGGACAGTTTCCGTTAAGCAAACCGACGGATCGACCTATGTGCAGGATAGTACAGAGGTAGAGTTGAAAGTTTTGACTGCCGATAGCATACAGCTTATAATGAAACAAGTGAAATTTACCGCAGCCATGCCCATATCTCTTGATATGACAATTCCTTCTATACTATCGGAAGAGAAGGCTGACAACAGCTTATTGCTCAGCGGCAACAAGATCACACCATGGGCGATGGGAGCGCCTTATACCGCTGCTTTGATCAATAGCCTTGAAGGAAATGCTACGGAAACGACTCTTGTGCTTTCTTTCAATTGCGAGATGTCTATGCAAGGTCGCAGTGGAGTTTACCCTCTTACTTTCTCGGGAACGAAGAAATAATAGGAGAAGTTACGCAACTACAGAAGTTATACGAAGTTAAAGGTGATCGAAAGAAAAAGAAGACAAAGAGCCGGAATGTTATTTCTGTTTAGTGCTTAACAGAAATTAGTTTGTATTATTTATTTTACTTTCAATCCAAGTATTATGATAAGAGCGTAGCTCCGTTATCTTTGTAGAAAAACAAGGAATACAGACAAGGATGGGAGGGGCGTCGCCCCGACAAATAGCAAAAAGAAGACAAGGCTATGCCCCTGATTAACATCCGTACAACATTGTGTTACAAAGATATCGCGGCTATGCCGCTAAAATGAAATAATAAGAATAGTTTGTATCATCTTTATGTTAA
>DAIOHI010000532.1:0-2027 GCA_036744815.1 Paludibacteraceae bacterium | reverse complement strand
TAACCATTGGAACTCGTAACTCCGGTTCCGAAAATGTGGCGCATATTTACTATGTATCTCAAGCTCGTCAGCGCTATTTGGTTCTTAAACGCATCGTCGATTTGAATCCCGATATTTACGGAATTGTATTTTGCCGTACTCGTCAAGAGACAAAAGAAGTCGCCGAAAAACTGATGCAAGATGGATATAACGCTGACGCTTTGCATGGCGATTTATCGCAGGCGCAACGTGATACGGTGATGAATAAATTCCGAATTCGTAATCTTCAATTACTCGTTGCTACCGACGTTGCGGCAAGAGGATTGGATGTTAGCGACTTGACTCACGTAATTAATTACAACCTCCCTGATGATGTTGAAATTTACACACATAGAAGTGGACGCACAGGGCGAGCAAATAAAAAAGGGGTTTCGGTTTCTATTATCCATTCGAAAGAGAAATTTAAAATAAAAGATATTGAGCGGATGCTCAAAAAAAGCTTTGAACAACATCCAATTCCAAATGGTTTGGATGTGTGCAGAAAACAGCTTTTCCATCTTATCGACCGAATGCAAAATGTAGAAGTAAACGAAGAGCAAATCGGACTTCACATAGAACATATAACAAGAAAGTTGGAGTATTTAAGTAAAGAAGAATTGCTGAAACGCTTTGTTTCTTTGGAATTTAATCGCTTTTTGAGTTATTACAAAGATGCGGAAGACTTAAATGTTTCGGAGCGGTCGGTGCGCGAGCAGGATGACAGAGGAGAAAGAAAACGAGGTAAAAAAACAGGTGAACGCATTCGTTTGAAAATGAATCTGGGTGAAAAACAAGGAATGAATCCCAAACGTGTTTTGGGAGTTATAAATGATGTTACAGGAGATAAATCCATAAGCATTGGAGCCATTGAAGTAACAAATAAATTTACTTTTTTCGATGTCTATGCCGATCAGATGAATCAGATTATAAATGCTTTTTCTCAGCAAGATGAGGTGAAGATCAGTGAAGCGAAAGGTAGTAAATCTTACGATGACAAGAGGTCGGAACGACGCCCTTCCAATTCAAACTTCCGGAATCAAGATACGGAAAAACACCGAAAAAGTGGTCGAAGTTCTTCTGACTCTTCCGATAAGCCATGGAGAAATCGTGAAAGAAAAGCTAAGAGACGATAGGTGTATTTATTGCTTATAAATCAAAAGGAACAACTCTGTAAATAGATATTTACAGAGTTGTTCCTTCTATAATCTGTTTCATTCGATTCTTATACAGTAGGGCGATTGTAATGATTAAATTCTTACTTCAATACCTTTTTCTTTCAAGTAGGATTTCAGTTCGGGTATCCCAATTTCTTTATAATGAAAAATACTTGCCGCTAACGCTGCATCGGCTTTCCCCTGTGTAAATACATCGACAAAATGCTCCATTCGTCCAGCACCACCGCTGGCAATTACCGGAACATTTACCGATTCAGACACGGCTCGCGTAATATCCAAAGCAAATCCATCTTTTGTTCCATCGTGATTCATCGATGTCAACAGGATTTCGCCTGCACCTAAATCAACCGCTAATTTCACCCAATCAATCGTTTTTATATCAGTCGCAATGCGTCCTCCATTCAAAAAAACGACATCTTCGCCATTGATACATTTTGTATCCACCGCCAAAACAACGCATTGGCTGCCAAACTGGCTGGCTAAGTCGGCAATCAACTGAGGATTGCGCACTGCCGCCGTGTTGACTGATATTTTATCCGCTCCGCTATCAAGTAGTACACGTACATCATCAACGGTCGAAATGCCGCCACCAACAGTAAAAGGGATGTTGATCTGTTTTGCGATGCGGGCTACAAGTTCCGAAAGGGTTTTTCGTTTTTCATTAGTTGCTGTAATATCCAGAAAAACCAATTCGTCAGCTCCCATTCGGGCATAAAGCGAGCCTAATTCAACAGGATCTCCAACGTCAATTATGTTTTCGAAATTAATACCTTTTACGGTTTTCCCATCTTTAACATCAAGACAGGGAATAATGCGTTTTGCAAACATATAATT
>DAIOHI010000531.1:0-2072 GCA_036744815.1 Paludibacteraceae bacterium | reverse complement strand
CTTGCAACCGATTCAACCGAACGATATCCTTTTTCTTTGACATCAGCTACAGCGGCAACAATAAATTGAGTGCCACAGTCGAACACATCAGAAACTTCACCTTTTTTGTGTTCAAATGCCCAACGAACTACTTGACGCGATTGCAAAGCTGTTCCAATTTTACGAGTGCTTTTTTGCACTTCAATCGGACGGGCAAAATATCCACTATCTTCTGCAAGTTTTGTGAATGAAGCAAGATCTTTGCTTGATGCAGCAAATTGTTTTGCCTCGTTGTATATTCTGCTGTAAGTGCGGCTGCTTGCAGTAACTTTGCGTTCAAGAATTGCTAATTTTACTTTTTTACGAGCCGGAGTTTTTTCCATAATCTGAATGATTTGAACTCCTTCTCCTTGAGGATTTTTTACTGTAAATACCTCTTTTTCAGCTTTAGCAAAAGAAGGCTCTATAATTTCTTTATCAAGTCCAACAGCTCCTTCTTGAATCCAACCAATTTCACCTCCGTTTGCAGCAGTTTGTTGTACAGCTGAGAATTTCTTAGCTAATTCAGCGAAATCACTTCCTCCACGAATCGCTTTAACGATGCTATCTTCTTTGCTTACATCATTCCCAGCCAAAAAGATATGGCGAATTTTTACGGAATCAGAACGTACAATTCCTGTTTCAATAATGCGCGCCATTGTATAAGTGTTATTTTCAAACAAAGGACCTAACACGTCATCTTTTTGTCCTCCAAAAGCAAAATTTTTCAAGCTAGGACGAATAGTAAATTCTGTGTAATTTTGACCTTTATACATAACGTCGGAGTTCGAATTTACTAAGCCGGCGATATCGCTGCTCGTTTTAAATTCATCGCTTAAACGATTGATCCATTCTTCCACTTCTTTGAAATCATCTTCCATCGGAGCTATATCAAATGTAACGTAGTTTAACGAACGAGCATCTTCTTGCTTGAATTGTTCTTTTTGCTTGTTATAGCGATCTTTTATTTCTTTATTCGAAACAGCTACTGTCGAATCGGCAATGGCGAAATAGGGTTGAACCACATAATTGACTTCAAAACTATTTTTTGTCGCATCATAATTAGTTTGAGCATCCAAAGAGTTTACAGCAATTGACTTTGAAATCAAATTGTTATATTTTTGTTGTAAAATGTTAGTTTTTACCATGTTTTCCCAAAACTTCCAGTAGTTTTTCGCCCGGTCGATTTGAGCTTTCATTTCGTTATCCACAGCAGGTTGATCCAAACTGTTTAGAAATTGAATCAACTGATTACGGTTAAAACGTCCCGATTCATCAGCAAAAGCAGCACGTTGCAAAATTAACGGGTGAATGTTATTCCCAATTAAATGCTCCGACAACTCTTCTGGAGTTACTGTAAGACCAATTTTCTCAGCCTCACTGAATAATAATTTCTCGTTAACCAAGTTTTCCCATATAGAACTATGGAGCTGATCCATAATGTCTTCTCCCAAATCGGTTTGCCCTGATTCGATTTTATAGACATCAATCAATTGATCAAGAGCTGCGCCATATTCCGTATAATGGATTTTTTCTCCATTGATTTCAGCTATTGTTTCACGAGATTTTCCAAAATAAGTTGCTCCAGAGTTAAGGAAATCACCTACGATGAAAGCTAATAGCGCGATTCCGATTACAACTACTAATAAAGCTCCCTTGCTTCTGATTTTTTCTAAAGTTGCCATTTCTTACGTATAAAAATTATATTATTTTATGTGTTTTTTTATATTAAAATTTGAGGGGACGAATATACGAAAAAAACTTTACTTAATGACTGATAAACTGTTGTTTTTCATTTAATATTTTTCTGAAAGGCTTTGAAAAGGCTCTGTTTGCATAAACAAAATTCTAATAATTAAAATAAAAAATAGAGCGTAATATTCTGTAAAACACAAATATAGTCTATTTCATGGATGTGTCTGGATGATTTATTTCCCGACAAATTTGATGGTTTTAAAAAAAAAGCATAACTTTGCATCCGCTTTTTGAAAAAGATTCACTAGCTCAGCAGGTAGAGCACATCCCTTTTAAGGATGGGGTCCTGGGTTCGAGCC
>DAIOHI010000530.1:0-2073 GCA_036744815.1 Paludibacteraceae bacterium | reverse complement strand
TTATTTGCTGTTTCATATCAAGCCGATAACAATGTACAGGACAAGAATTGCAAGTCGGTTTTTCATTCCCATATCGGCATCGCTCTAAGCGTAAAAAAGTATATTTTTTCAAAGTGGCACATTCTTCACACAGGTCTCCTCTCCTACTTTTATGTTTGCCACGGCAATAAATGGCAATCATTTTCCCAACTATTTTCTTTTCATCCTCCTTCATCATTTGCAAAATTACATTTTTCCGGCAGACTTATAAAAATCGTTCACGCAAATTATATTGTCTTGTTGAAAAGCTCTTCCTCTCTCACAATTAATTTTTCTATCTTTGTGTCGCTTAAATAAAAAAAACATGATCAGTTACCTGCAAGTAGAAAATTTGACCAAATCCTTTGGCGATAATCTGCTCTTCGAAAAAATATCTCTTGGAATATCCGACAATCAGCGTGTAGCTCTTATAGCTAAAAATGGTGCCGGAAAAACTACTCTGCTCAATATTATTGCCGGAAAAGAAGATTACGACAACGGAACGATTTCTTTCCGGCGCGATCTGCGTATTGGTTATTTGGAGCAATCCCCTGACTTTCCAAAAGGACTTTCAGTGCTTGACGCCTGTCTGCAATCTGATAACGATATTGTTAAAACCATTGCCGACTACGAACATTGTCTGCTTTCGGAAGATCAAAGCGAATTGGGCGAAATTATGTCGCGAATGGATCTTTATAAAGCTTGGGATTATGAAATTCGCATCAAACAAATTCTTGGTAAGCTGAAGATTGTCAATTTCGAACAAAAGATAGGCGAATTATCTGGTGGACAGCTTAAACGCGTAGCACTTGCCAATGTGCTCATATGCGAACCCGACTTGTTGATTCTTGACGAACCAACCAACCACCTTGATTTAGAAATGGTAGAGTGGCTCGAAGATTTTCTTAAACGTTCGTCAATGTCGCTTCTGATGGTAACTCACGACCGCTATTTTCTCGACCGCGTATGTACCGATATTCTGGAAATCGATCACCAAACATTATTTCGCTATTCTGGAAATTACAGTTATTACTTGGAAAAACGGCAAGAGCGTGTTGAAAACTTTAATGCAGAGACCGATCGCGCGAATAATCTGTATCGAAAAGAACTTGACTGGATGCGTCGTCAACCGCAAGCTCGGGCAACAAAGGCAAAATCGCGTATTGAGCGTTTTTACGACATAGAAGAACGTGCTAAACAGCGACAGATAAACGACACGGTTCAATTGGAAGTAAAAGCGAGTTACCTTGGTTCTAAGATATTCGAAGCTAAATACGTTTCGAAATCTTATGGCGATTTGAAAATCCTCGATAACTTTTACTACAATTTTGCGCGTTACGAGAAAGTAGGCATCATCGGAAAAAACGGCACCGGAAAATCTACTTTTTTGAAAATGTTTTTGGGTGAAGTAAACCCCGACAGCGGTAGTTTCGATATTGGTGAAACCGTAGTTTTTGGTTATTACAGTCAGGATGGCTTGGCATTCGATGAGCAAATGAAGGTTATTGATATTGTTCGCGATATTGCCGAAGAAGTGCATCTCGGAAACGGACGTAAAATGTCGGCTTCGCAATTTTTGCAGCACTTCCTTTTCACACCCGAAACGCAATACAATTATGTTCATAAGTTAAGCGGAGGAGAAAAAAGGCGCTTATATCTTTGTACTGTATTAATGCAGAATCCAAATTTTTTAGTACTCGACGAACCAACTAACGATCTGGATATTGTTACGCTCAACATTCTGGAAGATTATCTGCAAGCATTCTCTGGTTGTGCTATTGTAGTAAGCCACGACCGTTATTTTATGGATAAAATTGTGGATCATCTTTTTGTTTTTAAAGGCAATGCCGAAATAAAAGATTTCCCGGGCAATTATACCGATTATCGCGAATGGAGCGAACTGATGGAAGAACAAGAAAGAGAAGAAAAAAGCAAAGAATCGAACGAGAAGAAAAGTCAGGAAACAAGAGTAAAGCCTCAGGATGCTAATCGAAAATTATCTTATAAGGAAAAACAAGAGTTTGAAGCTTTGGAGAAAGAAATTTCTGAATTAGA
>DAIOHI010000529.1:0-2073 GCA_036744815.1 Paludibacteraceae bacterium | reverse complement strand
AAATAGCATCTGCCATAGCGTCGATATCCCAATAATCTGTTTTTATGGCATGTGTTAGTATTTCGGCACAACCAGACTGTTTCGAAATAATGCTTGGCGTACCAACTTGCATGGCTTCGAGCGGCGAAATACCGAAAGGTTCGGAGACTGAAGGCATAACGTAAACATCACTTTCAGACAGCATTTCGTGAACCTGACGTCCTTTCAGAAATCCGGTAAAATGGAAGCGATCGGCAATGTTGCGCTTGGCAGCTAAGTCTATCATGGCATTCATCATATCGCCGCTTCCTGCCATAACGAAACGAACGTTTTTTGCACGTTGTAATACGGCATGAGCCGCTTCGACAAAATATTCAGGTCCTTTTTGCATGGTTATACGCCCAAGAAAAGTAACAACTTTATCTTTCCGAGGCGTTTTTACAAAAGATTCTACATCGGCTAATGGTTCTACGGCATTGTGCACAGTCGTAACTTTATCAGGGTGCTGATGGTATTTTTCGATAACTGTCCGGCGGGTCAAATTACTTACCGTAATAATATGGTCGGCAAGTTCCATTCCCCGTTTTTCAATGCCGTAAACAATCGGATTGACCTGTCCGCGACTCCGATCGAAATCGGTAGCGTGAACATGAACCACGAGAGGTTTACCGCTTATTTGTTTGGCAAAAACTCCGGCAGGATAAGTCAACCAGTCGTGCGAATGAATAACATCGAATTGCAACTGATGCGCCAAAACGCTTACTACCGCTTCGTAGTTAGATATTTCTTCCAACAAGTTATCGGGATAACGTCCCGAGAAATCAATGCAGCCTAAATCGTTAGTAAAAATGCGTCGATAATCGTATTTGATTCCGTTTCGTAACCAATAATATTCGTCGGGATGCATCATTCCTCCGATACGCTGATTTACATAATCCCAATTATTTTCCTTCCAAACAACAGGAACAAAGGAAGCGCCTATTATTTTCAGAAAACTTTGGTCTTCATCCCCATGAGGTTTAGGTATGACAAAAGTAATGTCCATATCATCTTGCTGCGCCATTCCCTTCGTCAAGCCATAACTTGCCGTGCCTAAACCACCCAATATATGTGGAGGAAATTCCCATCCTAACATTAACGCTTTCATCATCTAACTTTTTAGTTGTTTTTTATCATATCTATCGCTCGCAGAACTTCAGCAACACTCATCGCAAAGGACACGCCTCCATGCCCTTTAAAAGGAGGATTTCCATCGTAGAGCTCGTTGAGTGTACCAATACCCAATTCTGTCATTTCTGCTTCGAAGCCTAACAACATGCGTCGTATAAAGGAGTTACCACTTTCTCCATGCACCCGGATATAAGCCGAAGCAAAAGTGCCAAATGTCCAGGGCCAAACCGGACCGTTGTGATAATTCCTGTCGCGTTCGAGCTGTCCGCCCACGTAATTAGGGCGATAAAATCCGCTTTTGGGACTTAAAGTCCGTAAACCTTTCGGAGTAAGAAGCTCGCGGGTAACGATATCGAGAACGGCTTTTTGTTGCTTTTTATCCAAAGGAGAATGAGGCAGCCCGACAGCAAAAATCATATTCGGACGCACTTCCCAATCGTTGTATGAACCATCTACATAATCGTAGAGATAAGTTCCGTTCCAAAATATCTTTAAGAATTCTTCGCGCAACATTTCTGCCTGATAATCGAGTAAGTCGGCAGCATTAGCTTTTCCGTTTTCACGCGACAATTCCGCAACAAACCTCAAAGCATTATACCAAAGAGCATTTATTTCGACAACATAACCCGTCCGAGGAACTATCGGTCTTTCGTTTTCCACCGCGTTCATCCATGTAGCGGGCTTCGTTCGTCCATCAACATGAAGCAAGCCATTTGAATGCAGAAACAAACGCGGATGATTGTATTTGCGGATAAAAGTAATGATGTCGCTCGCAATTTCGCCAAAACGTTTCGCAGCATCTTTCATCGAAACTGCCGCAGCATATTGTTGTATCGTCCACAAAAACCACAGGAGCACATCAGGTTCGTCAATTCCTTTTAGTTTAAAATTTTCACGTTCACCACTTAAAAACAATTTGATTTC
>DAIOHI010000528.1:0-2080 GCA_036744815.1 Paludibacteraceae bacterium | reverse complement strand
ACATCGGGTATGGGAATTGGTATGGACCGCTTGGTAATGCTAATGACCGGACAGCAGGCAATACAGGAAGTACTCTTCTTCCCGCAAATGAAACCCGAAAAAACAGCTAAAAAAGACGGAAACGAAAAATATATCGCATTGGGAATTCCCTCCGAATGGATTGATGTGTTGAGAAAACTTGGTTTCAATTTGATTGAAAACCTAAAAGGACAAAACCCGAACAAACTGCATCAAGACATTTGTGGAGTCAATAAAAAAGATAAATTAGGACTGAAAAACCCGGACAAAGAAGAAATCATTGAGTGGATTAGCGCTGCTGAAAAATAGACGTCAAACCTTGTCTGTGATTACATTTAGGAGTTTTTACATATTAATTTAGGCTTAATACAAATGAGCGAATATAAAAAAATAGCAGTAATTGGCGGTGGTAGTTGGGCAACAGCCATCGCTAAGATTTTACTTACGAACGCGGAAGGAATAAACTGGTATATGCGTCGTCGTGAACAGATTGATGAGTTCATCCGGCTGAGCAAAAACCCATCCTATCTTACCGGCGTAAAATTTGATTTGGAGCGAATTACTTTTACAAGCAGCATCAACGAATTGGTTCGCACATCAGATGTTTTAATATTTGCGACGCCATCGCCTTTTTTGAAACAACATCTTCGGAAGCTTCGCAGAAAACTGGACAAAAAGATCATTGTTTCTGCCATCAAAGGTATCGTACCCGACGAAAACATGATTGTATCCGATTATTTTGAGCAAGTGTATGATGTCCCTCAGGACAATATTGCTGTTCTTGGCGGACCTTGTCATGCCGAAGAAGTTGCTTTGGAGCGTTTGTCTTATCTCACAATCGGATGCAGCTCAAGAGAGCGGGCACGCGAGCTTGCCAAGCACTTTGCGACGTCTTATATCAAAACATCTATTAGCGACGACATTATCGGTATAGAATATTCTTCGGTAATGAAAAATATTTACGCCATCGCCGTGGGTATTTGTCACGGTTTGAAGTATGGCGACAATTTTCAAGCCGTGCTTCTGTCGAATGCTGTCCGCGAAATCAATCGCTTTTGCAACGCGGTAAATCCTCTTCATCGCGATATCAACGAGTCGGCTTACCTTGGCGACTTGCTCGTGACATCTTATTCTAAATTTAGCCGAAACCGTCTATTCGGAACAATGATAGGCAAAGGATATTCGGTAAAAACGGCTCAAATTGAGATGGAAATGATTGCCGAAGGCTATTATGCGACGAAATGTATTCACGAAATAAACGAAAAATATCAGGTAAATATGCCTATCGTGAACGCTGTTTTCGAAATACTTTATAATAGAAATTCACCAACACTCGAAATTCGCAAACTCAGCGAATTGCTAAAATAAAACTTTACAAATACAAAACCAGATATTGTTTTATGGAAAATATTAAACTTTCAATTGATAAAGCTTTCGGATTTGTATCCGAAAAAGCAGTTGCCGCTTATAAAGATCAAATAGCCAAGGCAAATGCCGATTTGCACAACGGTACCGGAAAAGGAAATGACTTCTTAGGATGGTTGAACCTGCCTTCGTCCATCGATAATGCTCATTTGTCGGATATTGAAGCCTCTGCAAAAATCTTGCGCGACAATTGCGATGTGGTAGTTGTTATCGGAATCGGAGGTAGTTATTTAGGAGCGAAAGCAGTTATTGATGCACTTTCAAATAGTTTCGACTGGTTGCAAAGCGATCGCAAGAATCCTGTAGTTGTATATGCCGGACAAAACATTGGTGAAGATTACTTATACGAATTGCAAGAACTTCTTAAAACAAAACGTTTCGGTATTATTTCCATTTCAAAATCGGGAACAACTACTGAGCCGGCTTTGGCTTTCCGACTATTGAAAACTCAACTTGAAGAGCAGCAAGGTAAGGCAGAAGCTAAAAAACTGATCGTTTGTATTACTGATAAAGCTCGTGGAGCCTTGCGTACTTTGGCAACCCAAGAAGGTTACAAAACATTCGTGATTGAAGATAACATCGGAGGACGCTTTTCCGTACTTTCTCCTGTTGGATTGCTGCCGATTGCTGTAGCCGG
>DAIOHI010000527.1:0-2082 GCA_036744815.1 Paludibacteraceae bacterium | reverse complement strand
GCATGTAGAAATTGATAATTAGAATAAAAAAGAAGGGATGATTAGCTTATAAAATTGCTAAAATGATCTTCGATAATGACCAACCTCGTCCGGTGAGCCGAAAAATCAGAGAGAATGACCTTAAAAGTCGTCCTTGTTTGAGCGACGAAGGAGCGAGTTTGGACGATTTAGTCATTCGAAAGCCAATTTTTCGTGCGAAGCGGGCGTAGTCTTGACCTTTTTTGTGTCAAGACAAAAAAGGAAGTGGGGTTACAGGGGCAAAGCCCATTTTAAAACTTTTTATTACTTGATATTTCATTCTTTGTCATATATACTAAAATAAAAAAGATGTCGCATCACGTACAAACAGAAATCATCACCATAGGCGATGAAATTTTAATCGGACAAATTGTTGATACCAATTCGGCTTGGATGGCTGTTGAACTAAACAAATCTGGCTTCGAAGTTGTACAGATAACTTCCGTTCACGACGACGAAAAGCAAATACTCGATTCCATCGATCAAGCGCTCAAGCGAGCCGACATTTTGCTAATTACCGGTGGAATAGGTCCCACTAAAGATGACATCACTAAATTGACTTTGTGCAAATATTTCGATACAAAACTTGTTTTCAATGAGTCGGTTCTACAAAACATAGAAGAACTTTTCGCCGAACGAAACATCCAGATAAATGAGCTGACAAGAGCTCAAGCGATGGTTCCCGAAAAAGCCGAAGTGATTCAAAACAAACGAGGAACAGCACCTGTCACATGCTTCGAGAAAGATGGAAAAGTTGTGATTTCGATGCCCGGAGTTCCTTACGAGATGAAACATGTAATGACTTCCGAAATTATTCCTCGCTTACAAGCGCATTTCCGCACGCCGAACGTGCTACATAAAACCATTCAGGTTTACGGTATCGGCGAATCGGCTTTGGCTCTTAAAATTGCCGATTGGGAAAATGCGCTTCCCGACTTTTTGCATTTAGCATATTTGCCTAATTACGGCATTGTCCGATTGCGCCTCAGTGGCATTGCCGACGATTTACTAATGCTCGAATTCGCGCTTAATCAACAAGTCAGCTCTTTGAGCGAAATTCTTGGCGACGCTATAATTTCTTATGAAGACATCAGTTTGGAGCAGTTGATCAGCACTACTTTCATCGAACAAGGCTTAAGCCTTGCTACAGCAGAAAGCTGTACAGGAGGAAATATCGCTCACCGTTTGACATTACTTCCGGGAGCTTCCGAATACTTTAAAGGCTCCGTTGTTGCTTACGACAATCAGGTAAAAACAAGCATGCTGCAAGTAGAAAAAGCGGTGCTCGATACACATGGAGCCGTAAGTAAAGAAGTGGTGGAACAAATGGCAGATGGAGCCCGCCGATTGCTGAGAACAGATATTGCCGTAGCCGTTTCGGGCATCGCCGGACCATCGGGAGGAAGCACCGAAAAACCCGTCGGTACGGTATGGATTGCCGCATGCAGCAAAGATAGAATGATAAGCCGCGAATTCCGATTCGGAGCTTTCCGCGAACAAAACATCCACCGTGCGACACAAGCCGCCTTGGTAATGGTGAAGGAAGTATTGAAGCTCACACAAGTCCAAAAATCACACTAATCAACAGAAAAACTTATATTATTCGTAAATAAAATAAGAAACTGTTTAAGATTTAAATAGTTCCTAAGTTTTGAGAAAATTAGCGGATAGTGATTTTACAAAATGTCAGAAAAAACGCCTTCACTCCAATAAGGCGACGACGGACTTTGGACGGAGACGAGACATAGCGATGACGGAGCGATAAAGAAAAGCTTAATTTGACTATTTGATAAAAACAGAACGTCAAAACAAGAAAAAATGAAGATCAACTATCTTTTTGATAAAACAAATTTCTATTCTCAGGCGCTCACTAAAATAGCCTGACTCTGAACAACAATAACATGATTCGTCATTATTCACTATCTTTGCTGAAAAAATAATGGATAAACATTCCCCCAATATTATACTCCCTTCCGAGTGGGCTGAACAGAACTTCATCCAGCTTACATGGCCTCATGCCGATAGCGATTGGGCATATATGCTTGATGAAGTAAGCGAATGTTT
>DAIOHI010000526.1:0-2082 GCA_036744815.1 Paludibacteraceae bacterium | reverse complement strand
AAATCTGTCAAGTTTATGAAACAATAATGCTTCAATAGCAGTTGTTGTTAAATAGTGAAAGATCGGTTCTCTGTGTAGAATCGATCTTTCTTTTTTCTTTGAACTTAATTATATCTATTGAACAGAAAAGTCTCCTTTTCCGTTTTTTCAAAATAAAGAACTAAATTTGCTAAGTATATAAAAACAGCAAACATTGAAATCCGCACGGACATATTTACTTTTATTTTCTCTGTCTTACAGCCTTTGTCTGGTGAGTGCTAATCAGTCGTTTCTGCCGGTAGATTCTGTTGTAGATAAGATAATTGATAAAATGAACCTCTATCAAGATACGATTGGCGGATACAAGGCTAATTTATACATAAAAGGATGTTTGGATATAAAAAAAAGCAATTTGTTGCTCAATTATTATCCCATGATGATGCGACCGCAAAAAGGTGTTTCCGAATACATTATAGAATCTTACAGTAAGTTGCACTACGCTTCGCCAAACGTTTTCGATAATAAAATAATAGCGAGTAGCGGAACTACCGGCGGCGCTAAAAACGTCAACAATACGGTGATGACTTTATTGAACAGTAATATCTATTCCGGATTGCAGCATAATAAAAACCTCGTATCTCCTTTTGCACCTAAAGCCAAACAGTATTACAAATACGAAATAGATTCAGTTCTGCAAGAAGAAGGATATTTCATTTATCGCCTGTCGTTTACGCCAATATACAATAATTACAATCTCATTGAAGGGAGCGTTTCGATAAGCTCTCCCGAATGGAAAATCGATGAAATTCGATATAAAAAACGAAGCGACAATTCTGATTATATAATCCATATCCAATTGGATAAATCAGATGATCAGCTTGAGGCTTTGCTTCCCAAAAGAGTAGATATAAAAACAAAGCTGTATTTTGTGGGCAATCTTATTGAAGGAAATTTCAATGTGCACTTCGATTACACATCGGTGGAAGCTTTAGCTAAAAAGAAACGAGAAAAAAAGAAATACGATTTGACTCCTTCTTTCACATTGCAAAACGACAGTTCGATTTATGCGCATCTTTCCAGTAATGAATTTGAAAAATTCAGGCTTTCTCCGCTGACCGAGATGGAAAAGAAACTCTACATTCAATCTGAAAAACCGGCACAAGACTCGATAAAATCGACAAAAACTTCTTTTGCAGATCATCCTTTCTGGAGAAACATGAATGATCTTTTATTCGAAAGCCACACAATAAATTCTCCTCAAATGGGAGAAGTCCAATTTTCACCTTTGCTCTATCCTTCTTTGCTCGAATATGCATGGAAAACAGGCTTTTCTTATCAGCAAAGAATTCGTTATAATCGTTATTTTGAAAATAACGCGGCACTGCGTATTTCGCCTCAATTCGGATACAATTTATCCTACAACGAGTTTTATTTCAAACTGCCTTTGAGATGGGAATATTTACCTCTTAAAAACGCTTTTCTGCATGCCGAATTAGGAAATGGTAATTATATTTATCCCAGCGATATCGCCTACAAACTTGGGCTTAATCGAGACAGTATTGATTTCGACCGAGTGAATATAGACTATTATCGCGACTTTTATGCTAAGTTGGATCACAATATCGAATTATTCAATGGCTTCAACGTCAATGCAGGACTTGTTGTTCACAAACGCTCGGCAGTAAAGAAAAGGAAAAAAGAACCGATCCTCGAAGAAGATAAAATTACGGATAGTTATATGAGTTTTGCTCCTCGCATATCGCTGTCGTGGACACCCGGACTTTATTACTATAAAACCACGAACAGGAAAATAAACTTATACTCTCATTTTCCTACTCTCTCTCTTGATTACGAACGCAGTTTCGATCGTGTATTCGACAGTTCGATACGATACGAAAAAATAGAAGTCGATTTGCAGCATCGTCTTTCAATCGGTCCCCTCGAAAGTATGTTTTATCGTTTAGGAGTTGGCGTATTTACCGAACAAAAAGACCGCTTTTTTATTGATTTCAGATATTTTTCTAAAAACAATCTTCCCACAAGTTGGAACGATCAAATGGGCGGAGTTTTTCAACTATTGGATCGTTGGTGGTACAATTCGTC
>DAIOHI010000525.1:0-2083 GCA_036744815.1 Paludibacteraceae bacterium | reverse complement strand
GCGAAGACATTGCTTACAAAAAAGTGCAGAAAAGCTCCATCACAAAAGATTTGAACGAAAAAGACAGCGAACGCGACAACTTGCTGCGAAGCTTCCGTTCGCTGGTAAGCTCCTCACAACAGCATTTCAATAAGGATAAAGCCGCCGCTGCCTATCGTTTGATATTGCAGATTGATGCTTACGGCAATTTGTCGGCACAATCCTACGAAAACGAAACGGCAAATGTGTACAACCTTTTGCAAGACCTCGAAAGCAAACACAGTGCCGATATTGCCACGCTCGGATTGGGCGCATGGATAACGGAAATTGAAACGGTGAACAAGGATTTCGACCAATTGATGAAAAGCCGCTACTCGGAAAGTGCCGAACAAGCGGAAATCGGCAGTCTGCGCGATGCGCGCCTCGAAACCGACAAGGCTTACAACGCGATGAAAGAACGCTTGAACGCGGCAATTATTTTCAACGGAGAGGATAAATACCGCAAAACGGTAACGGAACTCAATGTGATTATCAAACGTTACAACGACATCATAGCACGTCGAAAAGGAAGCAGCAAAGCGAAATAATAGAAAAGCTTTGTTTAAAAAATCCACAAATTACACTAATCCACAAGAAAACTTTATAAGTTTATTTTTAGTAAAGTACTCTTAGTAAAAATCAGTGTAATTCGTGGATTTATATTTTTTGCCTACTTCAGTTTGAAAGTGATTGGAAGCGTATAATAAACCGATACAGCGAACCCATTTCGTCTTCCGGGAGTCCATTTAGGCATGGATTTTACCACCCTCACAGCCTCTTTGTCGCAAGCCGGATCCAATCCGCGCAGGACTGTTACATCAGTTACTTCGCCTTTTTTGTTTACTACGAAACGAACAATAACCCGTCCTTCGATACCGTTTTCGGCTGCAGATGCTGGATAGCGCAAATTGTCACGAATAAATATCATCAGCTCTTCTTCACCACCCGGGAAGTTAGGTTGAATTTCAACACCGTAATAAATATCTTCATTTGTTTCGATAACTACTTTTTGCTCTTCCAAATCGGCTATGTCAATACCACTAACAACATCCCTGCCTTCAACAGAGGCAATTGAAATTTGCACACTTGACCGGGACAATTCATCTTGTGATTTCATTCTGCTGTCATCATCCAATTCCGAAGCATCCACCATAACCGGAGCGGTAAATTGACGCTTCTCTCCGACCGCTTTCTCCGAAACTCCTTCGGGAAGCGGAAGCGGCTGATCAACCTTCACCCGTTTTCCGTCTTTAATGGTATAGTGTTCGTCAATTGCAATAAAGGATGTGTATTGCGTCATCAAATTATATTTCAAACCCAAATCGGTGATTTCTTTTTGAGGCGAATCGTCGTTGCCATAGTAATCGGCTTTCGAGTAGTATTCCAAGGTTTTTATTCGCTCGCGTGCCCACAAATAACGAAGAGCCACATTTTCCTTATTGGCTTTCAGCGTCGCCAAATCGAAAGTTTGATTATAAGTTCCGCTGCCCGTTTTTCCGCTTACAGTAATTTTCCCTTGCGGATTCCCTTTGTATTTTCCGTAAACAATAATCGGACGTTCGGCTAAAAGATCGGGTACAGCCAAAGGCTCTACTTCGTAAGCTTGAAAATTACCGTAGTTAACTTTTATATTTGTAAGAGCCGGAGTGTTGATTTGTTGACGGAACTTTTTCGCTTTTTCGGGCGCTTCCTTTTCATTAAGAATAATCGCGGGTTCTCCTTTTCCCATAAAAGCCATTCCTTCGAGCAAATAACGATTAACGCTGCGTCCTATTCCAAAGGTAAAAAAGTTGGTGTTTCCACCGTTTTCACGGATGAAATCGAAGGTTTCCTTTTCAATATCCACATAACCATCGCTAGCAATGATGAAGGAGCGCGACAGATTGTTTTCCGTTTTCGGAATGGCGTAAGCTTGTTTCAAAGCGGTCATTAATTCCGTTCCGCCGCCACCGCGTTGAGCTTCGATAAAACGGATGGCATTACTAATATTCTCTTCGTTTGCGCTTACCGAACTAGGACTCATCAAGCTGCTTGCCCCGGAAAACAACAATACATTGAACTTATC
>DAIOHI010000524.1:0-2085 GCA_036744815.1 Paludibacteraceae bacterium | reverse complement strand
AACGTTTAATTTCTTTCAGCGTCTTAGTATTAAAGCTAGTATTTATACTTGTTTTACGAATAGGCTTTTCAATCATAACACAACTTTACAACACAATGTGAGAGTATAAAGTAAACACAAAACGACTTAACTTATTAAAAACACAAAACCTACAATTGAAAAGAGACATGACCATAAGGTATGTCTCTTTTTCTATTGATTTTATTAGCACTCCGGATATATAAAAAAAGAGGACCTATGAAATTCATACATCCTCTTCCTGTATCGAATACAAATTCGGTATTCCTTTTATTCCTCTGTTTTAGGAGTCTCTGCCGCAGGTGCTTCAGGAGCAGTTTCTTCAACCTTAGCTTCTTCAACCTTAGCTTCAACAGCTTTCGGAGCTTCATCTGCTGCTTTTTTCGAACGACGGGTACGTCCTTTAGTGGTTGCTTTTTTAGTTTCTTTCAACATATTTTCGTTGTAATCCACTAATTCGATAAAACACATTGCAGCGTTATCACCAAGACGATTACCTGTTTTTATAATACGGGTATATCCACCTGGACGGTCTGCCACTTTTTGTGCTACGTTTTGGAACAACTCAGTTACCGCAACTTTACTTTGAAGTGCTTCAAAAACTTGTCGGCGGGAATGTGTCGTATCTTCTTTTGATTTTGTTATGATAGGTTCCACAACCTTTTTCAAAGCCTTAGCTTTTGCTACAGTTGTAAAGATACGCTTATTAGGACTAAGTATTAATGAGGTACTCATATTAGACAGCATTGCATTTCTGTGTGCTGCCTTACGCCCTAAGTGATTGATTTTTTTATTATGTCTCATTTTGCTTATTACTCTTTATCTAATTTATACTTAGCAATATCCATCCCGAAAGAAAGATTGAGGCTATCAAGAAGTTCGTCAAGTTCAGTCAATGATTTCTTACCGAAGTTCCGGAATTTAAGAAGATCATTTTTATTGAATTGCACAAGTTCGCCTAATGTCTCTACTTCTGCCGACTTCAAACAGTTTAAGGCACGAACAGATAGGTTCATGTCCGAAAGCTTAGTTTTAAGAAGCTGACGCATATGTAGAACCTCTTCATCAAACTCTTCATTGCCATCAACTTCACTTTGTTCAAGAAGGATCTTTTCGTCCGAGAACAACATAAAGTGATGAATAAGAATCTTGGCTGCTTCCTTCAAAGCATCTTTTGGATGAATAGATCCATCGGTTGCTATTTCTATAACTAGTTTTTCGTAATCCGTTTTTTGTTCTACACGATAGTTTTCAATCGTATATTTCACGTTACGGATTGGAGTATATATAGAGTCGATTGCGATAACATTAACATCGTCAGACAATCCGCGATTTTCATCAGCCGGTACATATCCGCGACCTTTGTTTATGTTTAATTCAATCTGAAAGCTCGCACTCGAATCTAAATGGCAAATTTCCAAATCAGGATTCAATACCTCAAATCCTGAAAGTTGTTTACCTATATCTCCGGCTTTGAACACTTCGGCTCCCGAGACAGTAATACTTACCTTTTCGGTTTCTATCTCCTCTACGATTTGCTTAAATCGAACTTGTTTCAATTTAAGGATGATGTTAGTGACATCCTCTATAACCCCCGGAACGGTAGCGAACTCGTGCTCCACTCCATCAATTTTGATTGAGGTAATAGCAAAACCTTCGAGTGACGAAAGAAGAATGCGGCGTAGAGCATTACCAACGGTAATACCATATCCTGGTTCTAACGGACGAAACTCGAATTTACCATAGAAGTCGTCCGCCTCTAACATCAATACTTTATCCGGTTTCTGAAATGCTAATATAGCCATGAATTATTTATTATTTAGAATACAACTCTACGATCAACTGTTCTTTAATATTCTCAGGAATATCTGCTCTTTCAGGAAGGTGCAGGTATTTACCTGTCATAGAAGTTTGGTCCCACTCAATCCAAGGATATTTGCTATGATTGAATCCTGCAAGAGCGTCTACTACTACTTCAAGAGATTTTGATTTTTCGCGTACGCTTACCAATTGACCTGGTTTTAATGAATAAGAAGGGATATTAACCACATTGCCATCAACCACGAT
>DAIOHI010000523.1:0-2085 GCA_036744815.1 Paludibacteraceae bacterium | reverse complement strand
GACTTTCCGCCCGCGTTCGGTCCCGAAATAAGTAAGATGCGCTGCTTTTCGTTCAACATAATATCAAGCGGAACAACTTCCTTTCCTTGTTTCCTAAGCGAAAGAAACAACAAGGGATGCAGCGCTTTTGTCCACTCCAACTGACAAACTTCGTCCACACGAGGACAAATGGCATTGATGGTTTCCGAAAAATGTGCTTTAGCGCAGAGAAAGTCAATTTCTCCCAGAAAACATTGTGAAGCTTTTATATCTTCGAAAAACGGACGCAGATAGTTGGTAAACTCCACCAAAATACGGATAACTTCCCTTCGCTCCTCTCCTTGCAGTTCACGCACGCGATTGTTCGCCTGCACCACCTGATCCAGGATCTCGGCCGTCGACATGTTGCGCGTCAGGCCCGCCTGCCCGGTCGCGCAGAACGGGCAGTTCATGCCGCAGCCGCACTGGCTCAAACGACCGTCACGCATTGTGGGCGCCGTATCTTTTTCGACGTAACCATCAGCCTGAGCTTGTCGCAATATATTGTTCAGCGTTCGCGAAACACCGCTTTGCACCGATACAATTTCCTTTCGGATACGCGCTAATTCTGTCGAAGCATTGTCCTTTACCTTACCGAATTTATTTAAAACATCATCGATGCGCTGAATAATGGGTGAGAAATTTCCGATTCCTTCGGTAAGTTCCGTTAAATGCGGATAAGTTTCGGCATCGCGTTTACTGAAAAAGAGCGTCAACTTGCGCACGGCATCCAAGGCGCGTCGCAGATCGAAAACTTCGGCTTCATCCAAAAACAAGCCTTCTATCCGCACTCGCGAAAGTGCTGAACGAATATCGAAAAAATCGCCGATAGGCAGTTCTTCTTCACCCGAAGCAAATACTTTCATCATCTCATCCGTTTGCCGCAACTGCCGCATAACAAGGGCATAATCCGACAAAAAGCGGATTTCATCGACCTTTTCTTCTCCCAATGCGCTGCTGCATTTATCTTTCAATAAATGACGGATGGAAGTAAAAGCTATTTTCTCTTCAAAATATTCGGGATAAAGCATCTCTCGGTTTCTTCGTTTTATTTTTTTGCAAAGATAATATTTATAGTGAAACTATTCTTTATCTGATTATTTCGTATTCGAGAGATACGAAAATAGAAATTATTGATAATAAAAGGAATAGAAAGATTGAATTTTTAATCGTTTTGCATATAATTGCATCAGAAAAAGACAATATTTAAAATGTCTCAAATTTCCAATTTTCAGGTGGACATTGAAAGTAATTTTGCATCGATAAATTCAATGTTCAACACAAAAAAAAGAAATTATGAGTAAATTAATTGAATGGGTGGAAATTCCATCCTTGGATTTCAAACGTGCGGTAAATTTTTACGATCAAGTATTTAAATTATCTTTGGAAGCCCTTGATTTTGGTACAGAAAAGATGGCTTGTTTTCCTGGCGGAGAAGGCGCTATTTTTTACAAAGAAGGCTACAAACCATCGGACAATGGAGTGATAGTAAACTTGAATGTAGCCGATAACATCGAGCAAACGAGTATTCGCATCGAAGAGAACGGCGGAAAAATCATCGTGCCGAAAACAAAAATTGAAGCCGAAGGAAGAGGTTATTTCGCCTTATGCACAGATTCCGAAGGCAACAGAATAGGTTTGTACGAAAAACTGTAACATCAAAAAACAGAAAAAAGGTTGCATGATAAACAGCCTTTTTTCTCCACAAAACATCTATGACTTATCAGTTTGCACAGCCATCCGAAAAATTGAAGCCCTATATCAAACAATATTGGGCTATCGAAAATGTGCTAAAAAAAGACGAATCATATACGCAGCGGATTATTCCGAGCGGTTTGCCTGAGCTGATTTTATATTTGGATCATAAGCCCAAAGCTCATACACAAAATCGTTTGCTGGAAGATAATTATTTACTCAATGGGCAGCAAACTGATTTTTATGACATCCTTATTTCTGAGGATCTGAATGTTTTCTCAATTCTGTTTCATCCACAAGGATTAAGCCAGTTTTTTCCGCTTCCGCTCAACGAACTTTTTAACCAGGATGTTCCCTTGAAGTACATCAATA
>DAIOHI010000522.1:0-2088 GCA_036744815.1 Paludibacteraceae bacterium | reverse complement strand
GAATAAATTCTTTTACGTCTTTTTGGAATTCGGGATAAATATCGAACATCACACCACCAATCACATTTTGATTGATGATAAGGCGACCTCCGCAAACTTTCTCAAAAATATGAAGAATCATTTCACGTTCGCGCATACCGTAAACGAAAGCTGTTGTAGCTCCCAAGTCGTTACATTGCGCTGCCCAACCCAAAAGATGAGATTCGACACGAGTCAGTTCGTCGAAAATAATACGGATATATTCCGCTCTTTCGGGAACTTCAATTTCAGATGCTTTCTCCACACACATACACAAGCAGTGGCGGTTAATACTTGCCGAAAGATAGTCCAAACGGTCAGTAAAGTGAAGTATTTGCGGATAAGTAAGATTCTCACTCAGCTTTTCAATTCCACGATGGATATATCCGCTGTGAACATCTATCTTTTTGATGATCTCGCCATCCAAAGCCGTACGAAAATGCATTACACCGTGCGTAGATGGATGTTGAGGTCCTATGTTAATAACGTAATCGTCTTTTTCAAAAACATCGACTATTTCTTCGTGCAATTCTCCATTGACTTCCATCACACGCGGAGCTAAATCGACGATATCCTTACTTTCTTTTCTTAAAGGATTTAAAACAGCTGTTGCATCGTAATCTTTTCTTAATGGATAACCAATCCAATCGTCGTTAAGAAAGAACTTCCGCATATCCGGATTGTTGATAAAGCGAATACCTAACAAAGCATATACTTCGCGCTCGTTTAAGTGAGCTGTATCATAAATATCAGTAATCGAATATAAAAGCGGTTTTTCTCTATCGGATGTAGCCGTTTTGATTGCAATTTCTTTGGAAAGAACAGCTTTCGAACCGGTAAGAAAATAGATAACGCCGAGTTTATCGCCCCAATCCATTCCGATAAGTTTCAACAACACATCGAAAGGATATTCCGAATAATCGTATAGCGTTTTAACCAACAGGCGAAGTTTATCGGGCTCAACCGTAACGGTTAAAACCTGTCTGTCTTCGACAACAGCCTCAGGAACTGTTTTGAGGATTATTTTTTTAATATTCTCCATATCTTACCTTTCCTTATTAAAGAAAAACTGTTCCACTTTCACTTTACGTTGCAATTGCATCAATCCATAGAACAGCGATTCCGGACGTGGCGGACAACCCGGCACATACACATCAACAGGTATCACCTTGTCAACTCCTTCAACTACATGATAAGAATCGATAAAAGGACCACCGGAAATAGCGCAACTGCCCATAGCAAGCACGTATTTGGGTTCAGCCATCTGATCATAAACACGTTTGAGAAGCGGAGCCATTTTGTGAACAATAGTTCCGGCAACAATCATCACGTCCGATTGACGAGGGCTGTTACGAACAACCTCCATACCGAAACGAGCAATGTCGTGGTGAGCCGCTGCTGTTGCCATAAATTCAATTCCACAACAGCTTGTTGCAAAAATAAGGGGCCACATCGAATTGGCACGTCCCCAATTGATAAGTTGGTCTAATGTAGATACAACCACATTCACTCCGTTTGCCTGAAGCTCTTGTACATAAGCTTCCAAGGACTCATTATCTTTGAACTCCTCGTAAGGAATTCCTTTTATTTTTACGTTTTTTACATCCATTTCAGTACTCCTTTCCTCCATGCATAGGCAAGACCCAAAGCCAATACCCCGATGAAAAATAATATACTATACAAGCCTACCATACCTAACTCGCGAACAACTGTAGCCCAAGGAAACAAGAAAATAGCTTCCACATCGAACATCAGATAAAGAATGGCATATAGATAATAACCAACTTTAAACTGCATCCATGAAGTACCTTTGGTTGGCAATCCACATTCATAAGGTTCTGTTTTTTGGAGGTTGAATGAGCGGGGAGATATTAAAATCGCAATGCCTAAACCTGCGACTACAAGTACAATTCCTGTCAGAAGGACAACAAGAAAGAGTGATGAACTATCCATAAATATTAACAATTAATAGCCTTTTTCGAAAAACGATGCAAAGATACGGACATTTTTTTGTATAAATAGGCATATTTTATCTTAAAAATTGCGAATTTATACCTATTTATAGCTAAT
>DAIOHI010000521.1:0-2089 GCA_036744815.1 Paludibacteraceae bacterium | reverse complement strand
TCTATCTCAAAATAGCTCTAAAAGACAATAGCAATAAAATTTAGACAACCTCTAAGTTAAATTCGATGCAATTTTTTCAGATTCGTAACTTTATAAATTATTCTGTGATGAAAAAAACATTCTGGATTGTTTTCGCTCTCTTTGTTTACAGCACAACAACATTAATAGCTGCTGATAAATCGTCGATAGTAAAAGATATTTTAAGGGAATATGCTGTTCATAAAGTGGAGAAAATGCAAAAACTGATCCGATTCGACGACGAACAAGCAAAGCAATTGGTGGAGTTAGAAACAAACTTTCTGCTTGATGTGCAAAAAGCGGAAAATTGCAGTTGCTGCAAGTCGAAAAAAAGAGTGGAAAAGTTACAAATCAATAAAGAAAGGGAGTTACAAAAGATATTGACGAAAGAACAATACTATAAATACGATGCTGTAGAAAAGAACAGAATACAAAAAGGCGAGCTTCGCGCTGATTAAAAAAAGTCCGCATATTTTTTTGATAATTAGCGAGACAAAATTTAAAACAGCATCAGAGTAGCTTCTTTTACATTTGGAGATTTACAAACGAAATGACGCCAATTGTTAATTAGCATGCTAACATTTTCTTTTACGACGCAATATTTTTAAAACGCCACAGGAAATTTGTTAAACACCATGCTAAATTCGTTAATGACATCGAGAGATTCGTTAAACACAGCGCAAAGTTTGTTAATTACATTGCGATATTTTTCAATGTGGATGCATCAATCGTTAATTACACTTCGTCAATTGTTAATCACCATGCTAATATCTTCTTTTACGATACGACATTTATAAAACACCATGCGAGTTTTGTTAATTACAATCCGAAAATTGTTAATCACAGTGCAAGATTTTAAATATCAGGACGCTAATTTAAAAAAACCAATACAATTAATCAAACTAAAAAACATATAAATGAAAAAGATTATTATCATATTAATATTGACTGCCGCAACAATAAGTTATGCACAAAAACCGATATTAAAGTTTAATTCGGAGGGCAATTTTAAGATTGTTCAATTTACCGATATTCATTACAAAAAGCTGGATAAAGAATCGAAAGTTGCAATAAAGTTGATAAATGAAGTGCTGGATAGGGAGAAGCCTGACTTTGTAGTTTTTACGGGCGATGTTATTTATGACAAGCCTGTATTCGAAGGCTTGGATGATGTTTTCGATCCGGTGTCGAAAAGGAAAATTCCTTGGGCTTATGTATTCGGTAATCACGATGATGAGTTTGCTGTGTCGCGTCAACAATTGATGGATTATGTCAGTCAGAAGCCTTACTGCCTGGCTCAGGCGGGAGATAAAGCTTTATCGGGAATCGGGAATTATATACTTGAAGTGAAAAATGCCTCTAAAACAGATAACACAAGCGCGCTTCTCTATTTTTTCGATTCGGGAGCATATAGCCCGATAAAAGAAGTGGGTGTTTACGATTGGTTAGGTCTTGATCAGGTAAATTGGTATAGCCAACAAAGCGCGGCTTACAGCCAAGAAAACAACAATAGCCCCTACCCTGCTTTGGCTTTTTTCCATATACCGCTGGTTGAATATCCGATTATGAGTGAGGCTAAAAATGCTAAAATAATTGGGAGCAAAAAAGAAAAGGAATGCAATGGCGAGCTTAACACTGGCATGTTTGCCGCTATGCGTCAGGCAGGAGATGTGATGGGCACTTTTGTAGGACACGATCACGATAATGATTATATTGGCGAGTATTACGGCATATATCTTGCTTATGGTCGCTATTCGGGAGGAAATACTGAATACAACAATTTGGGTAAAAATGGCTGCCGGATAATTGAACTAAAAGAAGGTAAACGCGAATTTTCTACTTATATACGTTTGCTTGGCGGCGAGAAACTTTATCCGGTAGATTATCCCGATACTTTTAAGAAAGCGTCTCGTTAGTCCATAAATTACACGAATTAACAGGAAAAAAAATCCACACAAAGAGTTTGCAAATCATTCAAGCAATCTATAGATAAATAACTCATTGTACATCCTAAGTCTTAGAGGTTGTCTAAATTTTACTGAAAACAAATACTTTTACAACATCAAATAAT
>DAIOHI010000520.1:0-2090 GCA_036744815.1 Paludibacteraceae bacterium | reverse complement strand
ACACTATTAACGACAAAAGCCTTACCGAAGCAGCCATTGTGGCAATGCTCAAAGACTTGGATCCTCACTCCTCATATATTCCTCAAAAAGAAGTAGAACGCGTAAACGAACCTTTAGAAGGCAGCTTCGAAGGAGTTGGAATTCAATTTCAAATGTTTGAGGACACGCTTTTAGTCGTTCAAACCATTGCCGGATGTCCGGCTGAGAAAGTAGGAGTATTGCCCGGCGACCGCATTATTTACGTTGACGACGAAGTGATTGCCGGAGTGAAAAAACAAAATTCCGATATATTGAAGTTGCTTCGCGGACCGAAAGGAAGCGAGGTAAGCGTAAAAATACAGCGAGGAGGAGAAAAAGACTTGCTTTTATTTAGAATTATACGCGACAAAATTCCTATTTACAGCGTCGATGCTCATTATATGATTGGAAGCGACATCGGTTATATCAAGATCAACAACTTTGGCGCAAACACTCTTAAAGAGTTCAAACAATCAATGTCCGATCTGCAGAAGAAAGGGATGAAAAGTTTGATTTTAGGACTTCAAGGAAATGGAGGCGGCTATTTAACCGCTGCTATCGAACTTGCCGACGAATTCTTGAGCCGCGACAAAACAATCGTTTACACCGAAGGAATCAACGATCCTAAAAGGACATCTTACTCAACCGCTATCGGAGGTTTTGAGAAAAATAAACTGATTGTTTTGGTGGATGAATATTCCGCTTCGGCAAGCGAAATTGTTTCGGGAGCCGTTCAGGATTGGGACAGAGGAATTATTGTCGGACGCCGCACTTTCGGAAAAGGTCTGGTTCAACGTCAGCTGCCTCTTGTCGATGGCTCGATGCTGCGTCTCACAAGCGCGCGTTATTACACGCCAACCGGACGCTGCATTCAGAAACCTTACAAAGGTGTGGATTACGAAAAAGACTTGCTCGAACGCTACAATCACGGTGAAATGCAACATGTGGACAGCATCCATTTTCCTGATTCGCTGAAATACACGACCTTGAATCTAAAACGTACTGTTTATGGTGGCGGAGGTATTATGCCCGATATTTTTGTGCCCTTCGATACCACAAGTTACACCCGTTATCATCGCAGCTTAGTGAGCCGGGGTATTATTAATAAAACCCAAGTACAATATCTGGA
Organism: Paludibacteraceae bacterium; assembly: GCA_036744815.1. Lineage (GTDB taxonomy): Bacteria > Bacteroidota > Bacteroidia > Bacteroidales > Paludibacteraceae > H1. The sequence goes on along the minus strand of DAIOHI010000520.1, from coordinate 943 downwards.
TAAGAACAGAAACAGCTTGAAATCAGTATATCCTACTTTCGAGAAATTCAGAGAGAAATTCGATGTTACAGACGAAATGCTTCAACTTTTACGGGATAAAGCCGAAGCAGAAAAACTTCCCTTCGAAGAAGAACAATACGAAGCATCCAAGCCTCTGATTAAACTTCAACTTAAAGCGCTAATAGCCGGAGACCTATGGACAACCACCGAGTATTATCAAATAATAGACGAGCAAAACGACCTCTTGCAAAAGGCGGTGCAAATCCTACAAAAACCCGGTGAATACGAACGAATTTTGAACTAAGAATATGTTCGATAGCATCCAAAATTATCTTTTGGCAAATTGGATTGAAATTGTCGGAGCTTTTTTAAGCTTGATATATTTATACCTGTCCGTAAATCAAAAAATAAGCCTTTGGATCTTCGGTTTTCTTTCTTCGGCATTCTACATTGTTATTTTTTTCGAAAGCAAGTTTTATGCCGACATGACATTGCAATTCTACTATTTGGTTGTGAGCGTTTACGGATTAATCAATTGGCAGCGGGGTAAAAATCAAGAGACAAAAGAGGACTTGCCTGTTACAAATGTAGGGAAGAAACAATCCTTGACTTTAGGACTAATTACCATGCTTATATTCGCAGCCTATTACATTGTTCTAAAGCATTACACCGACTCTCCGGTACCTATCGGCGATTCGTTTACCACAGCGCTTTGCATCGTGGGAACATGGATGCTTGCTCGTAAAATGCTCGAAAACTGGCTGCTGTTTATCCTTGCCGACGGAATTTGTATCGGTTTATTCATTTATAAGGAACTATACCCTACCGCCATTTTGTTTACAATTTATACAATAGTAGCCATTATAGGATATTTCCGATGGAAACGCAGCATGTAGAAATTGATAATTAGAATAAAAAAGAAGGGATGATTAGCTTATAAAAT
>DAIOHI010000519.1:0-2091 GCA_036744815.1 Paludibacteraceae bacterium | reverse complement strand
TCTCATTGCAAACGTTTGCGGATTATTTGTTTATAAATTCATAACAAAAACCTTTGCTCTCTGTTCTTTATCTTATACTTTTGGTATGGATTTTGCCAAAATGGATAATATCATTTAATTTGTTCATTGTATTAAAGTTCCGTAAAACACAATAAATTATTCTGTTATGAAAATTAGTTTTGACTTAAATCACAAAGTTTTATTTGGAGAAACAATTTTTGTTTGTGGAACGATTGTAAAATCAAACAAAGGCAAGGAAAACAGATTATTCCCAATGCGCTGCGTAGAACCTTCTCGCTGGCTACTCGATATAGATGTTGACGATGTGGATAGTTTCGAATATTACTACCAGATAAAAGGGACGGACGAACAATACTACAAAGAATGGGGAGCTCCTCGCAACATAGCGCTCGATGCCTCGTCGCAGCTTAGGCTGCACGACTTTTGGCGGACTATGCCGCAACAAAGTTTCCTATACTCTTCCGCTTTCACCGATAGTTTCTTTGCCCATCCTACAAATAAACCCACGCAAAAGAGCTATCAAAATACGATATTACTTCAAGTCGCTTGTCCTTATGTAAGCAAAGAACAAAGCTTGCTGCTTTTCGGAGAAGCTGATTTTATGGGTAAATGGGAGAAAGAAAAAGCGCTCCGTTTTACTTATGCCGGCGGCGGACAATGGCGATTGGCAATTCCCGCATCGGAAGTAACTGCGCCTTTGCAATACAAGCTCGCAATAATTGACAACGAAAGCGGCAACATCCTTCATTGGGAAGAAACCAACAATCGTGAAGTTTATCCTCTTTCATTTTCGTCGAAAGAAAAAACGCTGGACATCTTTTCTTTCAACTATTCCTATCGTTGGATCAATTGGAAAACAGCGGGAGTAGCCATCCCAGTATTTTCACTCCGCTCCGAACAAAGTGCCGGAGTAGGTGATTTTGCCGACATCAAAGTCTTAGCCGACTGGGCAGCGCTTACCGGATTGAAGGTTATTCAGATTTTGCCCATAAACGATACCACAACTACTCATAAATGGACTGACTCGTATCCATATAGCGCTATTTCCATTTATGCGCTTCACCCTTTGTATTTTGCCATCAGTCAGTACGAATTGAAAGATGCCGAGCTGCAAAAGGAGTTTTCGAAGAAAGCAAAAGACTTGAATCAGCTCGAAGCGGTGGATTATGAAGCGGTCGTAGCCCTGAAAAAAGACTATATACAAGCTTTGTTTAAAGAAATAGGCGCGAAAACTTTGGCTTCGAAAGCCTTCGACGCTTTCTTCAAAACAAACGAACATTGGTTGTTCCCATACGCTTGCTTCTCGCTGCTTCGCGACAAAAAAGGAACAGCCAACTATCTGAATTGGAAGGAACATAAAAAGTTCGACAAAAAAAGCTTGGAAAACTTGATTGCTTCCAGCCAATCGGCGCAAGAAAGCATCAACATTATTTATTTCACACAATACTTACTACATCTTCAGTTGCTCGAAGCCTCCGAATATGTACACAGCAAAGGTGTTATACTAAAAGGAGATATCCCTATCGGCATCAGTCGCGAAAGCGTGGAGGCTTGGATGGAACCGCATCTGTTCAACCTCGATGTACAAACCGGAGCACCGCCCGATGATTTTTCGGTAAACGGACAAAACTGGGGTTTTCCCACATATAATTGGGAGGCGATTGCAAAAGAAGGTTACCGTTGGTGGATCAATCGTTTCCGTAAAATGGCGGATTATTTCGACGCTTACCGCATCGATCACATCCTTGGTTTCTTCCGTATTTGGGAAATTCCTATTCATTCGGTACAAGGTTTGCTTGGTTACTTCACACCCGCCTTGCCTTATACTGCCGGCGAAATCCATGACAGCGGTCTTTATTTCGATGAGGATAGAATGACAACTCCTTTTATTCACGAGTATTTTTTAAATGATGTTTTTGGAGAATATAAGGCTGAAGCGATTGAATATTATTTATTGCCTTTCGCTTGGCAGCGTTTCCAATTAAGAGAATACTGTAATACGCAGCAAAAAATAAAAGCCTTGTTCGAAGGTAAGAACGACGAAAGGTCTAATTGCCTGCGCGAAGGATT
>DAIOHI010000518.1:0-2092 GCA_036744815.1 Paludibacteraceae bacterium | reverse complement strand
TTACTCGAAATATCCTTTAATAATTCCTCGTGGCGAGTTGCGGACAAACATAAGTATTTCGTCGCGTTCTTTTGTTGCAGGTAATTCGGCTTCAATGCGTTCGATAGCGTGCGTTGTATTCATACCCGAAAGATAAAGATAGCGGTAAATATCCTGAATGTCGCGGATTTGTTCGTTGGTATAGCCGCGACGACGCAAACCAATGGAGTTGATTCCCGCGTAAGAAAGTGGATCGCGACCGGCTTTTACGAATGGAGGTACGTCTTTATTCACTTTCGATCCGCCTTGTATCATTACGTGCGAACCGATATGCGTAAATTGGTGTACTAAAATTCCTCCGCTAAGAATCGCAAAATCGTCAACCACGACTTCGCCTGCTAACTGAGTAGCATTGGACATGATTACGTTATTGCCTACAATACAGTCGTGTGCTACATGGCAATAAGCCATTATCAAACAATTGTTGCCCACAACAGTTTTCCCTTTTGCAGCGGTACCTCGATTTATCGTAACGTATTCGCGCAGAGTAGTATTGTCGCCAATAACCGCCAAAGTGTCTTCGCCTTTGAATTTCAAATCCTGAGGAACGGCTCCAACAACGGCTCCGGGAAATATCGTACAATTTTTGCCGATTCTCACACCTTCCAAAATAGTAACATTCGAACCAATACGTGTTCCTTCTCCAATGACAACATTTTTATCAATTGTAACAAAAGGCTCAATAACAACTGTTGGCGCTATTTTTGCATCAGGATGAATGTAAGCTAAAGGTTGTTTCATTTTGTCTGTAATTTTTAAAACAAAGAATATTGTTTTTTATTCTTTGCATGTTTTTATCTAATGTATAAAAATCTACTATTTTACTACTCTTTGTTTTTAGTAATCTGTGCCATAAATTCGGCTTCGGCAACAATTTTTCCTCCAACAAAGGCTAATCCACGCATTTGAGCAACTCCTCGGCGTATCTCTCCAATCAACTCCAAACGGAAAATAAGTGTATCGCCGGGAACTACTTTTTGCCTGAATTTTACGTTTTCTATTTTCAGAAAATAAGTCGAATATTGTTCGGGATTGCTTTGTTTGTGCAATACGAGTAATCCTCCTGTTTGCGCCATTGCTTCTACAATGAGTACGCCTGGCATAACCGGTTCTTGAGGGAAATGTCCCATAAAAAATGTTTCGTTGCCTGATACATTTTTTACTCCTACAACAACTCTGTCTGTAATTTCTAAAACCTTATCCACCATCAAGAAGGGCCAGCGGTGTGGCAACATGCTGCGGATGGCATTCACATCTAATAGCGGAGTGATGGATTCGTCGTAAACCGGAGCTGGTTTTTCTTGACGCTTAATTTCTTTGCGGATAAGTTTTGCTGTCTCCGTGTTGGTTTTATGTCCCGGATAAGTCGCAATGACTTTTCCTTTCAAGGGTTTCCCGATAAGCGCTAAATCGCCGATAACATCCAGCAGCTTGTGGCGCGCAGGTTCGTTGTCGTATTTCAAGCCGCCATTTAAATATCCAAGACATTTTGCGTCGCGACTCGATTCTCCCATAATGTTCGCGATTTTATCAACTTCCTCTTGCGGCAGCAGTTGGTCGTAAATAACTACGGCATTTTTCAGATCGCCTCCTTTTATCAGATTCATTCGTACAAGAGGTTCAATCTCGCGCACAAACACAAAAGTACGAGCCGAAGCTATTTCTGCTTCGTAGTCGTCCAAAGAATTTAATGATGCAAATTGATTACTCAATATCGGAGAGTCGAAACCGATATGTACGTCAATACTGAATTCATCGTCGGGAAGAATGGTGATTCTTGATCCGGTTTCGGGATTGTGATATTCTATTTTCTTACGTACAACGTAATATTCTTTATCTTCTTGCTGTTTTTGTATGCCCGCTTTTTTTATGGCGTCAATATAAGGCTGCGCGCTTCCGTCCAAAATCGGGAATTCGGGCGCATTAACTTCCAATATGCAGTTGTCAATGCCATTAGCATACAGAGCCGACATGGCGTGTTCTATTGTGGAAACTTGAGCTTCTCCTTTTTTCAACACTGTGCTGCGTGTTGTTTCTGCAACGTAATCAGCTA
>DAIOHI010000517.1:0-2122 GCA_036744815.1 Paludibacteraceae bacterium | reverse complement strand
ATAATTTGGATATATCAAAAATTTAATCTTACATTTGTGATATCAAAATAATATCATTTTAAAACTAGAAATTATGAAAACAAATGAGACCAAATTTGAAGGAGTAAAATTATCCGGCATTCCGATGTTACTCCTCAACATCCTATTCTTAATCGTCATTGTTGCTTTATTTTCATGGGCTGTTTCAGCAAGTTTGCCTACGATATTGCTTACTACAATAATTATTGTAAGCATATTACTTTTTATTCTTAACACATTATTCTGGGCTGGATTTATGCAAATAGAACCCAACGAAGCGCGGGTTTTAATATTCTTTGGAAAATACGAAGGAACAGTAAAAGAAAACGGTTTCTTTTGGGTAAATCCTTTTTATGCTAAAAGCAAATTGACGCTTAGAGCTCGCAACTTGGACGCCGAGCCGATAAAAGTAAACGATAAAACCGGCAATCCTATTATGATTGGCGTTGTGGTGGTTTGGCGCGTTACAGACACATACAAAGCTTCTTTCGATATCGACAATGCTTCTATGGGCGTTCTTGCCGCAGGCTCTACAGGTGCTGCCAATGTAAATATGAAGATGAAAGCTTACGAAAACTTCGTGAAGGTACAAAGTGACGCGGCTTTGCGAAATGTAGCAGGAATGTACGCTTACGACAATTCGGGAACGGATAACGAAAGCGAACTAACTTTACGCTCGGGAGGCGAAGAAATCAACGAAATTTTAGAAAAACAAATGAACGAACGCCTTTCAATTGCCGGAATAGCTGTGGTTGAAGCGCGTATTAATTATCTAGCTTATGCACCTGAGATAGCAGCCGTAATGCTTCGTCGCCAACAAGCGGACGCAATAATCGCTGCTCGCGAAAAAATAGTAGATGGAGCCGTAGGTATGGTAAAAATGGCAATAAACAAACTATCGGACGAAGAAGTTATCGACTTAGATGACGAACGCAAAGCGGCAATGGTAACCAATCTGATGGTAGTGCTTTGTAGCGACGAACCGGCACAACCGGTAGTTAATTCGGGAACGCTGTATTGATTGTATATCTTCTAAAGTCAGTTCAATCCCTAAAGCAAAATGACGAAACATTCGGGATTCGTCACAATTATTATTGTAATTTTGGCTTTTATTTTATACGACAAATACATTACAAAAGAAAATATTTTTACCAAAACTATTAGTAATGCGCATCACATCTAATTTATATAAAACAATCTATAAATGAAACGTTTATTATTCCTATTTTTCATTCTAACCGCAGCTATCTCTCTGCATGCACAAGATATTGTCGGACAATGGAATGGCGCATTAAAAGTACAAGGAATCCAACTGCGTATTGTATTTCATATAACAAAAACTGAAAGCGGTTACAGCGCAACAATGGATAGTCCTGACCAACAGGCAAAAGGAATTCCGGTAAGCAGCGTCACATTCAATAACTCCGAAATAAAACTTAAAGTTGAAAGCTTAAAAATTGAATATAGCGGTTTGTATAAAGACGAAGAAATTATCGGTACTTTCAAGCAAGGACTTTTCCAAAGTCCGATGAATTTATCGAAGGAAATCATTGCTGGAGCAAAGCTCAAGCGTCCACAAGAACCTAAGAAACCTTATCCTTATTACACAGAGGAAGTTAGTTTTCAAAATCCCAAAGCAAAGAACATCAAACTAGCGGGAACTCTGTCGCTGCCTCAAAAAGAGGGCAATTATCCTGCTGTTGTTATGATTACAGGAAGTGGTGCGCAAAATCGAGACGAGGAAATTTTCGGACATAAACCTTTTTTGATTATAGCCGACCATCTGACAAAAAACGGAATAGCTGTATTAAGATACGACGACAGAGGTTATGGCGAATCGGAAGGCAATTTTGCCAATGCAACGACAGCAGATTTTGCTACGGATGTAGAAAGTGCGATTGCTTATTTACAAACAAGGAAGGAAATTAATCGAAATAAAATCGGATTGATCGGACATAGTGAAGGAGGCGTAATAGCACCGATGGTCGCGGCTAAATCGAATGACGTCAGTTTTATCGTATTACTTGCCGGAACAGGCGTTCGAGGCGATAAATTATTATTGAGTCAGCAGGAAGCCATCGCAAAGGCAATGGGCTTTTCCGAA
>DAIOHI010000516.1:0-2125 GCA_036744815.1 Paludibacteraceae bacterium | reverse complement strand
TGCCGGGCATTGACGCCAAACGTCCTTTGGTGATAGCCGGTCCATGTAGCGCCGAGAGCGAAGAACAGGTAATGGAAACGGCTCATGGGCTTGCCAAAAAGGATATAAAGATATTTCGTGCCGGAATTTGGAAGCCTCGCACTAAGCCCGGAGGTTTCGAAGGTGTTGGCGTTGCCGGATTGAAATGGTTGAAGCGGGTAAAAGCCGAAACGGGCATGTACACAGCCACCGAAGTAGCTACCGCAAAACACGTTTTCGAAGCATTGAAGCACGAAGTGGATGTGTTGTGGATTGGTGCACGTACATCGGCAAACCCATTTGCCATGCAGGAAATAGCCGACGCACTCGAAGGCGTGGACATTCCTGTATTGATAAAAAACCCCGTAAATCCCGATTTGGATTTATGGATTGGCGCTATCCAACGGATTTATAATGCCGGAATTCATCGTATTGCCGCTATTCATCGCGGATTTAGCACTTACGATAAAAAGATATACCGCAACTTACCTCAATGGCATATTCCTATCGAGTTGCACCGCCAAATTCCCAACCTGCCGATTATTTGCGACCCAAGTCATATCGGTGGGAAACGTGAATTGATTGCGCCTATTTCGCAGCAAGCGATGGACTTAAACTTCGATGGATTGATTATCGAATCGCATTGCAATCCCGATGTTGCGATGAGCGATGCTGCACAGCAGGTTACTCCTGATGTTCTTGACTTTATCATCAACAGCTTAGTTATCCGCGATATGAATCAAACGACGGAAAATCTGACTAATCTTCGCCGTCAAATCGACGAATTAGACAACAACTTATTAGAGCTTTTGGCACAACGGATGCGAGTTTCTATAGAGATTGGTGTTTATAAGAAAGAGCATAATATGCCTATTTTGCAAGCAGCTCGTTACGATGAAATTCTGAAAAACCGCATCAACCAAGCCGTGCAAATGGGAATGAGCGACGAGTTTATGAAGACTGTACTTGTGGCAATACACGAAGAATCCGTTCGTCATCAGATGAATGTGATGGAAGGGAAATAAGCATTTCAAAAGACAAAGCCATTCCAAGTCAATAGCTTGGAATGGCTTTTTGTGACCCCGGCGGGATTCTAACCCACGACCTTCAGAACCGGAATCTGACGTTCTATACAGCTGAACTACGGAGCCTTTATATTTTTTGGTATTCTTTGGTGTTTAGTTCGTTAAGCTTCTCTGTGTGCGAAATAATTATTTAAAAATTTTATATGATTTAGTATGTTTTTGTATATTTGTTCGATAATTGTAAGAATATTATTTATCTCTTATTTTGTCAAACATTTCGTCAAACATATTAATATATGGATTTTAAATTAGTGCTCAATTATAAAAACCGCCCATCAGAACCAAATACAAAATTCGAGGTTAAGATAGAATGTTATTATAACCGCAAATATCGCTACATAAGTACTGGGGTTTTTGTTGAGTCTCAATATTGGGAAGACGGACAGCTGATAAAAAAGCATCCACAATACAAAGTTATTGATGTGCTACTTCAAAATAAACTGAATGAATATCGCAATAAATCGCTCGACCATGAACGCACCGGAAAAGTTTTTGATTTCAACGCCTTGAATGCCCTTTCGGAGCGCAAAAATAAGCAATTATTTTCTGATTTCATAAAAGAAGAACTTAAAAAGGAAAAAAACCTTAGTTCTGATAGCGTTACCAAATATACCCGCAATGCGGAAATTGTTGCAGATATTTTTCCCTCTCTATCTGTTGATGAATTAACCTCACAAAAAATAGAACATCTCGACAAATATTTTCAACAAAACTTCGCTCCAAGCATGGCTAATCACCTGCATATATTTGTACATAAATATGCAAAGAAAGCCGTTAAACAACGCTTATTGCAATACGATCCATACGACGAAGTAGAGATCGAAAAGTTTAGGGGCGAAACCCGATATACTTTTTTGACACTTGCCGAGATAAAAAAATTGGAAGATTTAGAAAATCTGCCCTATCTCATACGGTCGGTGCGGGATCGGTTTGTATATTCTTGCTATACCGGTTTACGCGTTTCTGACAATCTGGCTTTACTTAAAAGCAATTTAACAGACACGTCGGACGGGTACGTAGTA
>DAIOHI010000515.1:0-2129 GCA_036744815.1 Paludibacteraceae bacterium | reverse complement strand
AAAAAATGAATAGAGCCGCAAATGGAATTACGACTTTTATTTGGATAGATAAAAACAGCTTTTGATTAGGATTGCGACCGATCAAAAATTTACAGTTTACATTCAATTCTCCGTCGAATTACTAAATATTATGATCATTTAGAATACAAAAAACTGAAACAATCTTTTTTTTCACAGCTTATTTCGTATATTGCAATCTCAAAGCATAAACTACAGAACGAGCTTTATAAGCATGATTATTTCCAAAACATTAATATAAAAAATTACTATGATTCGATTAAATGTATTTATTCAAGTAGAGGATGCCAACCGAACAAAAGTATTGGATGCGGCAAAGGAACTAACAAATTTATCGGTAAAAGAGAGGGGCTGTATTGCTTACGATATTTTCGAAAGTGCTACACGCTCCGATGTTTTGATGATCTGTGAAACGTGGAAAGACAGCGAAGCACTTTTCGAACACGAAAAGACGGCTCATTTCATAAAAAACATAGCTATCTTGACTCAATCGGCATCAGTAAAACTGGAAAAATTTGAGTTTTAAAACGACATCTTTAAACCTTTGCTAATACTAGCAAAGGTTTAAATTATAATAGTATTTGATGCAATTATCACTCCGTATATAGCTTGCGCATAAGTTCGAGATCAACATTCAGACAGTCTGTCAAATATTTTTCCGTTCCTCCATAATTCAAGTCGATTTCGTCAAAAGCTGCTTGCAGATATTCGGGTCGCACCGTCATCAGTGGCTCTAGAACAGGGAAAGCACTAACTATCGAATCGTACTTCTCTTTCACCAATTCTGCCGAAAGTAAATAATCTTCCATAATCACTTCTCTATCCACTCCCAAGGACGACAAAAACATTGCCGCAGCATATCCTGTTCTATCCTTTCCTGCCGAACAATGGAAGAGCAAAGGCGCAGATTTTTCATTTTGCAGAATACGGAAGAACTCTCGATATTGATCCTGAAAATCCTTCACGAAAGCAATATTCGCCTTTGCTAGTAAAGTTGGAGCCGATTCTTCGCTTATGGATTGCATTTCGATAATGCTTCCGGCATCAATCGAAAGTAGATGGCTATTTTTCAGAGTAGTCGGTAATCGGTCGGCTGCTTGGGCAATTTCATTGCTATCTCTAAAATCAATAATTGTTTTTAAATTCATATTTTCGAAATGCTCCAAATCAGATTTGGTCAGCAGATTCAAATCACCCGAACGTAGTGTTTTATTCCATTTCACTTTTTTTCCGTCAGCGGTAGGATAACCACCCAAATCGCGCACATTATAAGCACCTTCTAAAGCCATCATTCGTAAATTTTCCTTTCTTTTTGACGTTCCACTACTGCATGACGAAAACAGAATCGTAAAACCAATTAAACATAACAAATAAACATTAAAGTTTTTCATAACATAGGTATTTCAAGTCCTTTAAAAACAAAAATACAACTATAAATAGAATTAATCTCCACTTCGTATTCAGTATTTAAATATTTTAGAGACTTCTTTTCAGTCTTTTCGTTTTGCATTCAAATATACTATCTTTGTAATAACAATAACTAAAAAAACACCAAATTTATGAGACTTATCATTCAACCTGATTACGAAAATGTATCGAAATGGGCTGCCAATTATGTTGCGGCTAAAATTAACAAGGCAAAAGCAAGTAAAGAAAAACCTTTTGTATTAGGACTTCCAACGGGTTCTTCTCCCTTGGGAATGTATCGCGAACTTATTAAACTGAATAAAAGCGGCATTCTTTCTTTCGAACATGTGATTACTTTCAATATGGACGAATATGTAGGACTAGCCCAGAATCATAAAGAAAGCTTTTATTCCTTCATGTGGAATAATTTTTTCAGCCACATTAATATTAAAGCAGAAAACGCTCATATCTTGAATGGAAATGCAGCCGATTTGGAAAAAGAATGTGCCGATTACGAAGCGGAGATACAAAAAGCAGGTGGCATCGATTTATTTTTAGGAGGTATCGGTCCCGATGGGCATATAGCTTTCAATGAGCCGGGTTCGTCGCTTACTTCACGTACCCGTCAAAAAACGCTTACAACCGACACCGTAATTGCTAATTCGCGCTTCTTCGACAATGATGTGAATAAAGTCCCTAAAACT
>DAIOHI010000514.1:0-2131 GCA_036744815.1 Paludibacteraceae bacterium | reverse complement strand
CTTTTCATTCTTGATTTAGCCCGCTAAATCGGCGAACAAAAATCAGAAAATCTATCTCAAAACAGATCTAAAAGATAATGACAATAAAATTTAAACAATTTCGTAATCAAAACGACTAAATAATAAATTTTGCGACGGGTAATATCAATCGCTCAACAAAGCATTTAATGCAAGTTTGTAAGAATCCAGTCCGAAACCGATAATACAGCCTTTGCACGCTTCCGACAAATAGGAGTGATGGCGATAGTTTTCGCGTTTAAAAACATTTGAAATATGCACTTCGATTACGGGTGCTGCAACAGAGCGAATAGCATCGGCAATGGCAATGGAAGTGTGCGTATAAGCTCCCGCATTGATAACGATAGCATCGTAGGAGAATCCGGTTTCCTGTATTTTATCAATAATGGCTCCTTCGTGGTTCGATTGAAAATAATCCAATTGTAAGTCGGGATAAAGAGCCTTCAATTCATTGAAAAAATCGTCGAAGCTGCGATTACCATATACGGAAGGCTCTCTTTTTCCAAGAAGATTCAAATTAGGACCGTTTATGATTTGAATTCGTTTCATACGACAATAATTTCCGACAAAAATAGCGAAAAAGCCGATTGAAAACAAAAGTACAGGATAAAATATTTAACATGTAACATTTTTGTCTTCGAATTATCTTTTTGTCTGAATGTCTTTTTATGCCGATTCGATGAAAGTGACTGAATTTTAATTATTTTTTTGTGATGATGTTAACATATTTTGTTCTCAAACTTTGAGATGTTGAGTCAATAGTTTAATTTTGCAAATTAAATAAAGTCCTAAAAAACATGAAAAAAGCATTAATAACTGGTATAACCGGACAAGACGGTTCTTTTCTCGCGGAGTTTTTATTAGAAAAAGGCTACGAAGTACATGGTATAATGCGCCGTTCGTCAAGCTTTAATACAGGTCGGATCGAACATTTGTATCTGAACGAATGGGTTCGAGATATGAAGAAAAATCGCGCTGTAAATCTACATTATGGTGATATGACCGATTCCAGTTCTTTAATTCGTATTATTCAAGATGTTAAACCTGATGAAATCTATAATTTAGCCGCTCAAAGCCATGTTAAAGTAAGTTTCGACGTGCCGGAATATACTGCCGAATGCGATGCGGTTGGGACACTCCGATTATTGGAAGCTGTGCGCATTTTAAATCTTGAAAAAAAATGTAAAATATATCAGGCGTCCACATCCGAACTTTTCGGATTGGTACAGGAGGTGCCTCAAAAGGAAACTACACCGTTTTATCCGCGTTCTCCTTATGGTGTGGCGAAGCAGTACGGTTTTTGGATCACGAAAAACTATCGTGAGTCTTATGGTATGTTTGCCGTAAATGGTATTTTATTTAATCATGAAAGTGAACGTCGCGGAGAGACATTTGTAACGCGAAAAATAACATTAGCGGTAGCGCGAATTGCTCAAGGATTGCAGGAGAAGCTTTATATGGGTAATTTAGATGCCTTGCGCGATTGGGGTTATGCTAAAGATTATGTGGAATGTATGTGGTTGATGTTGCAGCATTCAACACCCGAAGATTTTGTTATTGCAACCGGGCAAATGCATTCGGTACGCGAATTTTGTACGTTGGCATTTGCTGAAGCCGATATTAATCTCCGTTGGGAAGGTGAAGGCGTAAACGAAAAAGGGATTGACATAAAAACCGGAAAAGTGTTGGTGGAAGTCGATCCAAAATATTTTCGTCCTGCAGAAGTCGAACAACTACTAGGTGATCCAACAAAAGCTAAAACACTTCTTGGCTGGAATCCGTCCAAAACATCATTTGAAAAATTGGTAAAATTGATGGTAAAATCTGATATGGAGTTAATTCGAAAAGGGAAATAATATTCCAAATATGATGAATAAAGATTCTAAAATATACATTGCCGGACATCGAGGTTTGGTTGGTTCGGCTATATGGAAAACATTAACCGAAAAGGGATATACAAACCTAATCGGCAAAAAACATAGCGAATTAGATTTGATGGATACTGTCGCTGTACGTCAATTTTTTGAAGAATATCAACCAGAATATGTGATTTTGGCGGCTGCACATGTTGGCGGCATTGTAGCAAATAATACTTATCGTGCCGATTTTATTT
>DAIOHI010000513.1:834-2132 GCA_036744815.1 Paludibacteraceae bacterium | reverse complement strand
ACGGCAAAACGACAGCTTTAGAAGCTTATAAAAAACACGCTGAAGCCCAAGGTCGAACGGTTGTTTTATATACCACTCCAGCTCAAAAAACAAGACGAATATTCATCTCCGGATTAATGAAAGCTTTGGATTGCTACGAGTATGGCACCATTGCCGAACAACTGACATATATAGCTAACAGCGTAAAAAATCGCGACATCCTTCTTTTGATAGATGAAGTCTCCAGCTTAGATAATAACAAAGTCATAATCATCAAAGATGTAATGGATACCTTGAAAGACCTTTGCGGAATTGTATTTGCCGGAACTCCTTATTTTATCAATAATCTGAACGACGGAGCAAATAAGAACAAACACCTGTTCAGCGAAACACGTCGCCGCTTGTTTTTGCTGCCCGAAGCACTAAAGGCACCAACCGAAAAAGAAGCGGAAGAAATATTCGTAACTAATGGTATTACAGGCGAAGGACTTTCGATCGTGATGGGGAAAAACTCAAAAATGATCACACACTCCTATAAAGCTAAAAATAACTATCAATCAATAAAAGACTGTATTGACATGCTCAGCATGTTGGAAATTACAGCCGATTTCAGCAATGTACAACTATGATAAACGAAGACGAATACAAAGGCAAAGATCCGGACGCAATAGCAAAGCAAAAGCATCGGGAAAAACGAGAACAAACGCTGAAGCAAATTGCAGAATTAGAAGAGTGGATTATTGATAATCCATGTACACACCCCAATTGGGGTAAGAATATCGAAAGATATAACGCATTAACTATAAAAATTGCACAATTAAACGGCGAAGCATTACATGCCGGGACTATAAATTATTAGGCTATGACACATATAATTAACATACAATACACTGTATCAGCAAGTCATCGACCGACATGGTTACTTAAGTTTATAATGAGAATTCGAGGATTATACAAAGAAATAGACGGAAACGATTTAAGCATAGCCTTGAACAATATATCGAATCTGCTTAATGAGTACACGCATACTCAAAGAACTCTAGAGCGGTCATGTCGCTTTATCAGAAGGGAAATAAAAGACAATAAACTATTTATTTACTCTTCAACAGGAAATAAAATATTAGTATCAATAGAATTTGAATTAAAACCATTTTAAAATTTCAATCATGGAACAAACAAATCAATTTCCAGTCGATTTCAAAGACCTAACATCGGAACAGATCACTGATCTAAAAAGACAGTTGGAAGTTGCGGAAAAGACAAAAAAAGCCGCAATAAAGGCTGAACGCGAAGATTACAAAACATTAGTAGATGAAACT
>DAIOHI010000513.1:0-814 GCA_036744815.1 Paludibacteraceae bacterium | reverse complement strand
CATCTTTAATGTAAAAAAATTGATATTTGATAATTTCGATACGGTTGCGAAGATAAAACGCGAACTCTACAAAACAAAGTCTGATCAACAATCAGACACCTTCACTTCTTTGGATGGAACAATCAGCATTAAAATGGGACACAGAGTAACGGAGAACTTCGACGATACACTGCATGCGGGAATTGAAAAAGTAAAGGCATACATGGCTACATTAGCAAAAGACACTGAATCTGCAGCTCTTGTTGAAACTATTATGGACTTGCTGAAGAAAGACGCCAAAGGCAATTTAAAAGCTTCGCGCGTGCTAGAGTTGCGGAAACTCGCTAACCGCGTACAAAATGAAGAATTTAGCGACGGGATTCGTATCATTGAAGAAAGCTATAAACCGGTTAAATCATGTCAGTTTATCGAAGTGAAATTCAAGGACGATCGCGGCAAAGAACACAGCCTGCCGTTGTCTATATCGGCGTTCGGTTTGGATGAAGAAGAGGAAACGGATGAATCCGAAAATAAATAAAACAACATTCCACAAACAATTAAAAAAAAGAATTATGAGAAACTGGTTTGAGTGTAAAGTGAAATACGAAAAAACGGTAGAAGAAGGTAAAATTGTAACGTCGAGCGAAGCTTATTTGGTCGATGCCTTGTCGTTTACTGAAGCTGAAGAACGGATAATAAAAGAAATGAAACCATTTATAAGTGGCGAATTTACCGTTGCTAATGTCCGACGGCTGAAAATAAACGAGATGTTTCCGAAAGAAAATGCCGACAAATGGTATCGTTGCAAGGTGAATTTTCTTTCGGAAACATCTCG
>DAIOHI010000512.1:0-2132 GCA_036744815.1 Paludibacteraceae bacterium | reverse complement strand
GAAGCGGAGTAATATCCGCTTCTTTTTTTTAACTTTGTTGTTGATAGCTCTGTAAAAAAATATGGCAATGAATATACTTTTTTTATCTTCATGGTATCCGACGAAGAAGAAACCGAATTCTGGAATTTTTGTAAAGGAACATGCTCACGCTATTCATTCGGTAGGGAATGAAGTTATAGTTCTTGCATTGGTTGTCCATCATGATTCTTGTTTATGGAAAAAAGAGATATCCGATTTTATCGATGAAGAGGGCGTCCGAACTGTTCTTGTTGAAGTAAACACGAAGTTTCGCGATGTTATTTATCATGCTTTCCATCTTCAATATGTTATTTTAAAAAGAGCATATAATAAAATCCTTCGAAAAAGCTTTGATCCTGATTTCATTCATTCTAATGTAATATTCCCCGCAGGCGTTATCGGTTATTTCTTTTCGAAGTATTTAAACAAAAAGCATATTATAACAGAACATTGGACGCGAGTAAAATACTTTTCAACACAATTTCCTTTGTCGTATTGGGGCAAAAAAGCCTACCGAAATGCAGTAAAGATATTGCCTGTTTCTCGTTTTCTCAAAAAAATGATTGCCGATTCTTTCGATATCACAAATAATAATAAATTCGAAATTATCGGCAATATCATCGATTCCGATTTATTTCAATATAAGCCAAAGCAACGCGAAGAAGGCGTGCTTCGATTATGCTCCATTGCTAGCTGGAATAAAATGAAAGTGCCCGCCAAACAACCTGAATTGCTGATAAAAGCGATATCTGAATTACAACGAAATATCCCGGAAAAAATACAACTTACCATGGTGGGTGGTGGTGATAAAATTGAGGATTTGAAAAAAATGGCAGCAGATTTACACGTAAATACTGTCTTTACCGGTTTTTTAGAGAAAAAAGAAATTGCGAAAATTCTTCAAGCTTCCGATTATTTTGTTCATCCTACTTTGATTGAAACTTTCGGTGTTGTCATTGTCGAAGCGCTACTTACAGGAACGCCTGTGATTTGTTCCAATGTAGCTGCATTACCAGAGTTGATTAGCAAAGAGAACGGAATTTTATGTGAGAATACGGTAGAAGATTGGACCAAAGCATTAGAAAGAGCTTGTCAAGCTCCTTTTGATGGAAAAGCGATTTCAGATAGCATTAAGCATAAGTTTGATCAAGAGACGATTGGAAAAGCGATTACTAAGGTCTATGATGATTTGAAGAGTCTTTAGCTAAAGCTCTAAGCCTTCTATATTAGTGCCTTATTATTGACTATGATTTATGGTTAACCAAAAGTAAATGTTTTTTTTTAATATTTTTTTAGTCCTGTATGTTACATTATTGATAGCTCTGTTTTCCTAAAAGGCGGATAAATTTCTCTAAATCCCAATGAAATATCGCGAAAACTATCCCCACTATCGAGCGAAGTTTCCAAACGGGTTGGCTGAACCCAAACTTAAAAATAGAGATCATATAGTCTTGACGAGCTCCGGAGTAATCTTTCAGCGAAAGTTTTTTTCGTCCAGAGCGAGAATATCGCATTACATAATTGTTATGATGACTTTTATAAATTATTTTTTCGGTTAGCGTAGAGAACTTAGGATTATCCTTATTTCTTTTGTAAAAATCCAACGAAAATTCATACAAACCTTCAGCTATAGATAAAGAATGGATAAGAGTTACTTCGTTACCATGATGTCGCCATTTTCCAAGAGGTTTGGGCACAAATATGAATTTGCCTATTAGCGATAACTCTAGTAGAGTTGGTAAATCAACTAAAGGTAAATTCTTTCGTTGTTGAAAACCACCTATCTCATTTAATGCACTGCGCCGGATGACTAGAGTAAGGGCTGGTGCTATATTTCCTAGTATTAACTGATAACTTAGGTCTATGCTTTTTTGATAGTTGTTCCGAAAAACAGGCATGTCTTTTTGAGGGCTGAGGCATGTGTTTTTTGTTAAGTCGATACTGCTTCTATATGCTTGCCCGAAGCATACGACCGAGTCGTCATTTTTCTCTAACAATGGAACTTGTATTTCAAGTTTGTCTTCTGTCCAAACGTCATCACCGTCAAGAATAGCAATATATTTGCCTGTGGAATGAGAAAGAGCTAAATTGTAGTTTTCTTTCATGCGAAAAAC
>DAIOHI010000511.1:0-2135 GCA_036744815.1 Paludibacteraceae bacterium | reverse complement strand
CCTTTCGTTTATTTCCTGGGCGAAACTTATGCGCAAACAATGGTTTCGCCAACATTGACTTCGGTTGTCATATCTACCATTCCCGTTTTCGCTCCTTTTGCCGCCTTCATATTTCTAAAAGAAAAAATATCACTATCGAATATTGCAGGAATTCTGCTTTCGCTCGTTGGGGTTTTATTAATTTTACTTACCGAAGACGCCGATTTAAACGGTAGTTTGTTGGGAATTGCCTTACTCTTTTTAGCGGTTGCCTCAGCACTTGTTTACGCGGTAGTATTGCGCAAATTATCGCTTCGCTACAACAGCATCAGCATTGTCTTTTATCAGAATTTAATAGGATTGATTTACTTTATTCCAACATTTTTTATTGCCGATTTTCATCGCTTAGGCGAATTACCTATTTTACCCGATGCCGTTTTTTCGGTGGTGATGCTTGCCATTTTTGCTTCGGTCATTGCTTTTATTATGTTCTCGAATGCCGTTCGTGTATTAGGCGTTGCCCGAAGCAATGCTTTCTGTAATATTATGCCTATTTTTACTGTGATTTTCGCATGGATTGTTCTCGGTCAAAGCATCACTCCCTTCAAACTTGTCGGAGTGTTTGTTGTTATCGTCGGATTATTTGTTAGCCAAAAGCAGATTTCTAAAAAAGCAGATTCAGTTTAGCATTTATTCAAAAGGCAGTTCTCAATAAATTTGATTAGCTTTGTGAATAGCAAATTAAAAAACGTATTTATGGAAAATTTTATTTTTAAGAATCCCGTAAAAATCCTGTTCGGGAAAGGAATGATCGCTAATATTAAAAACGAAATACCCGCCGGAAGCCGAATTCTGATCATTTACGGAGGGGGCAGCATTAAGAAAAATGGAATTCATGCACAAGTTATCGAAGCTCTTGCTGATTTTCATAAAGAGGAATTTTCGGGAATCGAACCCAATCCACGCTACGAAACCTGTATGAAAGCCGTTGAGATTATAAAAGCAAATAAAATTGACTTTTTATTAGCTGTCGGCGGCGGGTCGGTTATCGATGCGACAAAGTTTATTGCAGCTGCCGCTTGTTTCGAATCGGGCGATCCATGGCAGATTGTTTCGAAAGGAAAAACGATTGAAAAAGCCTTGCCTTTTGGCACTGTGCTGACACTCTCTGCAACCGGTTCAGAAATGAATCATTTCAGTGTTGTCACGCGCGAATCAACCCAAGACAAATTAAGTTTTGCTTCAGAAAAAGTGTATCCACAATTTTCGGTTCTCGATCCGGAAGCGACCTTTACGTTACCCAAAACACAAATTTCGAATGGTGTTGTCGATACCTTCGTGCATGTTGCCGAGCAATATATGACTTATCCTGTCAATGGACTTTTGCAGGACTATTTTGCCGAAGGTATTTTCAAATTATTAATCAGCGAAGGACCAAAAGCATTGGAAAACCCCAGCGATTACGATGTTCGTGCTAATTTGATGTGGGCATCTTCGTGGGGACTCAACAACTGGATTGGCTGCGGAGTGCCTCAAGATTGGGCAACACACAGTATTGGACACGAAATAACTGCGTTTTTCGGCATCGATCATGCTCAAACGCTTGCTATCGTATTACCGGGTTTATTACGCATTCTTAAAGATCAGAAAGCGGAAAAACTAATTCGTATGGGAAGAGAAGTTTTTGGCATTTACGAAAATGATCGTGACAAAATGATTGAACAAACAATCGTTTCCATCGAAGATTTCTTCCATATAATGAAGATAAAAACTCGTCTGTCCGATTACGGATTAAATGAAAAAGCAATTGACACAATTTGCAATCGATTGGAAGAGCGAAAATGGAAACTCGGCGAAAAAGCAAACATCGACAGCAAAGTTGTGCGCCAGATTCTTTCGTCAAGATTGTAACATAAAAGCTGTCACTTTACCACGATAAGTGCTTTAACGTTTATTACACAAAAACCATATAATTCCGCCAATGGGAAAACATCTTTCTCATTGGCGGCTTTTTTTATATCTTTGCAATTTAGATACAAAGGCAAAGTGTTTGTCGAAAACACGAATTAAACACTTGCTTAAGTCAACAACAGATAGATAGAAAAATGTTTTTCTCCGAAATAATTGGTCAGGCAGATGTAAAAAACCGTTTTATC
>DAIOHI010000510.1:0-2135 GCA_036744815.1 Paludibacteraceae bacterium | reverse complement strand
TCGATGATTGAAAACAACCGCATTTATGTTGACGCGGATGAGTTCGGCAGCCATCCTTTGTTGGTATCTATTTTTACGGCTCAAACGGATGCGATGGAATTTTTGTCTTATCTGATCAATATCCTTCGCCAACTCCAAACTTCTCTGCGCAACAGCGATAAAAAAGAGGAATACGCGCTCACTCTCGATTTTCTTTATCAGTATTATATTACATTGAATCGGATGCAGGATGTGTTGCGCCAACGAAAAGGAGAGCTTCCGGTCAATATTGACACGATGGCGCGGCTGATTCGTCAACTTCTTGCCGGCATTTCCATTCCTTTCGAAGGCGAACCACTTGCCGGATTGCAGGTGATGGGCGTGCTCGAAACCCGCTGTCTCGACTTCGAAAATCTGATTATTCCGTCCTTCAACGAAGGTGTTTTTCCACAGCGAAGTTCTCAAAACAGCTTTATTCCTTATGGCTTGCGTAAATGTTTCGGGCTTCCCGTTGCCGATTTTCAGGATGCTGTTTCGGCTTATCATTTTTACCGTCTGATACATCGAGCCAAGCGTATTTTCTTGCTTTACGATTCGCGTACCGATGGTATGCAAACGGGTGAAGTCAGCCGTTTTATGCATCAGTTGAATTATCATTACGGTATAAAATTTAAACGAAGAAATTTATCTTTCGATATCAGTTTCGAGGATCAGGGAGCGCTTCAGGTGGAAAAAACTCCTGAGGTAATGGCAAAATTATCTCGATTTACGGCAGATGATGAAAAATCAAGAGCTTTTTCGGCAACCTCGCTCAATACTTATATCGATTGCCCGTTGCGATTTTATCTGACACAGATGGAACAAATAGAAGAGCCGGACGAAGTGCAGGAAACCATCGAAAGCAGCATGTTCGGGACATTATTTCACGCGGTGATGGAAAATCTTTACAAGCCATATACCGGTAGAATTCTGCAAGCCGACGATATAAAACAAATGCTGGATAGTCCGATAAAAATTGACACGGAAATTTCACGCGCTTTTGCCGTCGATTTCTTTCAGAAAAAAGACGGCAGCCTTGTTCCTTTGGAGGGAAACAATTTGCTGATAGCCCGTGTAATCCGCAAATACGTAAGGCAAATGCTTAAAATAGATATGGAATATGCTCCTTTTGCTTACTTGGCTTCGGAGCTGTCCTGTCGCGACCGATTCCCGATTTTCGGAGGAAAATTGCAAGTAAATTTGAAGGGATTTATCGACCGGATTGATGAGAAAAACGACATCCCACGCATTATTGATTATAAAACCGGGAGCGGAAAATTGGAGTTCAAAAGCATTAGCGAAATGTTTGAACACAACAACGAAAATCGACCAAAATACGAATTTCAGATATTTTTATATGCGCTTTTGTATAAACGTATGAAAGGAGCAAAGTCCGTTCTTCCCGGAATTTCCTTTCTTCGGAATGTGTTCAAATCCGATTTCACGACTCAACTTCGCTACAAACCGGAGCCGAGAGTTGTTGAGACGGTTGACAATTTTAACTCCTTCGAAGAGCCTTTTGTTGAGGAGCTGACGGCTTGTTTGGAGGAAATTTTCAATCCTGATATTCCTTTTGTTCAAACCGAAAAAGCAAGTTTGTGTAGCTACTGTCCTTACACGGCTATATGCAATAGATAAACAGCGGCAAGCAGTAAGCAGTAAGCGGTAAGCAGTAAGCGGCAAGTAGTAAGCGGCAAGCGGCAAGCGGCAAGCGGCAAGCACAGGTCTTAATTCTTTGTGTAGGATATCGTCCGAGCCTCAGCTCTTAACAAATACTTATGCAGGAGCCTATCCGAGCCTCTGCTGTTAACAAACATTCACGCAGGAGCCTATTCGACCCTCATCTGTTAACATTCATTTACGCAGGAGTCTGTCCGAGCCTCGGTTGTTAACAAACATTCACGCAGGAGCCTATTCGACCCTCGTCTGTTAACAAACATTTACGCAGGAGCCTATCTGAGCCTCGGATATTAAAATATGTAAAAAAATACGCTGTTTTTCCCCTAACAAATCTGTTTTTCTTAAAATAAGAACAGTAGATGACAAAAAATATCATAAAAGCTTGAAAAAGCATCCAACCACTGCCTTTTAGGCAGAACAGAGTTAGTGTTTAGTCT
>DAIOHI010000509.1:0-2142 GCA_036744815.1 Paludibacteraceae bacterium | reverse complement strand
CGCTCGGCGATGTAAATAACAATTACAGTTCCGAAAGTTTTGATGCCTTCCTGAGCAATCGTGATGTGTTAGCAGATCGTATGAATGAGCGATATGAGAATACGAATTATCCTTCGGGAAGCTACATTACCGAAAGTGGCTTAGCGGGTCAGCCTTTCGATCCTCAAAATGGAGCTTACAGCAGAAATTCGCCCGATGTGTTGATTCCTGCCTTCTTGGCGGCTTATACCGGTCGCAGCGCGAAAAGTATCGAGACAAATCCTTTCTTGTCCATTTGGAGCATGATGCCCAACTGGCGGGCAAATTACGACGGATTATCGCGTATTCCTTTTATTAAGGATCGTTTCCGCACGGTTCGCCTAACGCATGCTTACACTTCGTCCTTTAGTATTGGTTCATACGATTCGTATTCTACATGGATAAACATGCCGGGAAGCGACGGAACGGCTTTGGGTTATGTGAAAGATGTGTTGAGTGGTAATCCGATACCTTCGTCGGCATTTAATATCGGAAGTGTTTCGCTTATCGAAAATTTTTCTCCTTTGATTGGTGTGAACGCCGAATTGAAGAACAGTCTTACGCCTAAAGTAGAATACCGCAAACAACGAACAATGGCTTTGAACTTGACAAGTTTGCAATTGATAGAAACTCAGTCGGATGAATTTGTGGTGGGTGTAGGCTATGTGTTGAAAGACTTTGATGTGATTCTTCGTTTGAAAAACAATCAGCAATCGCGAGTGAAAAACGATTTGAAGCTTAATGCTGACATATCTTACAAAGATATTAAGTCTTTGTTGCGCAAAATAGATGAAAATGTGACTCAGCCTTCGAGCGGAACCAAGACGATGTCGATTAAGATCATGGCGGATTATGTATTCAGCTCTAAAATGAATATACAACTCTTCTACGATTATCAGGCAAATACGCCTTTGATATCGACCTCTTATCCTACGTCGGCAAGTAACTTTGGTATGAGTTTCAAATTTATGCTAACAAGATAAATAGAAAAAGTTTATAGTTTAAAGTGATTAGATAGTAGTTTTTTTTATGTTTCTTTTCCTCAAAAGTTTCCCCTTTGGGGGATTCAGGGGGCTGATTTGATTAATTATATGAATATAGCAGCTTTATTGTCCGGTGGTGTTGATAGTTCGGTAGTTGTTCACTTGTTGAAGGAAGCCGGATACGAGCCGTCTTTGTTCTATATAAAAATAGGACGAAGCGACGACGAATTATTGCATTGTACTTCGGAAGAAGATATTGAGATGGCAAGCTTGATTGCTCATAAATACGGATGTAAATTGGAAGTAGTCGATTTGCATAACGATTATTGGGAAAACGTAGTGGCTTATACCATCGATAAAGTGAAGCAAGGATTAACACCCAATCCGGATGTAATGTGCAACAAACTGATTAAATTCGGAGTTTTTGAAGAAAGGGTAGGGAAGCACTTCGATAAAACAGCGACGGGACATTACGCCACAACCACCGAGATTAACGGTAAAACATATCTTTCAACGGCAAAAGATTTGGTAAAAGATCAAACCGATTTTTTGGCACAAATCAATTACCTGCAAGTGTCGAAACTGATGTTTCCTATCGGGCATCTGATGAAAAGCGAAGTGCGCGATATCGCCGATAAAGCAGGACTGCCAAGCGCGAAACGTCACGATAGCCAAGGTATTTGTTTTTTGGGTAAAGTAAATTACAATGATTTTATCCGCCGTTATTTGGGCGAAAAGCCCGGACCGATTGTCGAATTTGAAACCGGTCGCATTCTTGGCGAACATCGCGGATATTGGTTTCATACCGTTGGGCAACGCAAGGGATTAAGCCTGTCGGGAGGTCCGTGGTATGTGGTGAAGAAAGACGTTGAAGGAAATATCGTTTACGCTTCGAAGGGCTACGATGCCGAAGCGCAATACGGCAATGAATTTGCGATGCACGATTTTCATTTTATTACCGAAGATGTATGGAAAGCATCAACAGAGCCTGTCGAAATAACCTTTAAAATACGGCATACACCCGAGTTTACAAAAGGAATTATACAAAAAACGGCGAAGGGATATTACGTAAAATCGGAAGAGAAACTGCAAGGAATTGCTCCCGGTCAATTTGGAGTGATATACGATGCGGATAAAAAGA
>DAIOHI010000508.1:0-2154 GCA_036744815.1 Paludibacteraceae bacterium | reverse complement strand
CAAACAACCTTAAAACGAAAGGTATAGCGACTAAGAAAAAGGGTATAGATAATACGATATAATATATAGTCGCATGCTTTTTTATTGACTTGGACAACGCAATAGCCAGCAGCGCAAACACAGCTACAGACAAGAATAAAGGCAGAGTGGAATACAAAAACTGTATAAAGTCAATTAATAATTTGATCATTTTATTTTGTTTATTTATCAATTATTTTTATTGTTGATATATCGAAGCAGGTAATACTTTGAAAGCATCTGCCAGCCCTGAAAGCATGATAGTTCCGTGATTATCATTTGGAAAACTTTTGTCGATCAGAAGTAAGCCATTTTCTTTTGCTATAGGTAAAACTTCTTTCCGAAATCGTTCAACAGAAGGGAGATAAAAATCCTTCTCATCAGGTCTCATTTTCCCTCCAAAGCCAAGATAAAGCGAAATGCCTGTCATATTCTTACCCCTAAACAAAGTTTCGGCTTGCTTTATCACATACATATCATCCCACCATAGGCTGGGGTCGAAAGCAATGTAAGTCGTAAACATTTCCGTATGACAAAGAAGCGTAGAAAGAGTAAAAAGCGCGCTATAGGAATGACCTACCAAGATATTCCGTCCGTTTATCCGATATGTACGATTTATTTCGTCACGCAATTCTTTTCCCAGAAAAGTGCTGAAATCTTCGCCACCTCCACCTATAGCTTTTTCAGGAGACAATTTCGTACCGTCTCGTAAATAAGACGATTTTGTAGGAGTAAAGTCTTTCGCTCTGTCTTTTCCGCTTACGACTCCAACAATGATACACTCCGACATAACAGGTATTCGACTCTTGGAATAAGCTTGCTGAAAGCCAACCAAAGATGTGAAAAAATTGCTTGCATCGAGCAAATAAATTACAGGATATTGTTTTTCCGTTTCTTTAGCATAACTATCGGGTAAGTAAAGCCAATACTCACGATCTTCGTTTAATGTTTCGGAAAAAATAGAAAATCTTTTACCGATACAAATATCCTCCTGACTTCGCGCACTGAGCGAAATCAAGAGGAATATTAATAAGACATAAATTCGATTCATTTACATTACTAAAAATGCCTAATGTAGTAATTAATCTTGTGGAGTTAATTTCCCAACAGCCGAAATTGCTTCTGCTTCAACTGTAACTCCCTTAGTAGCAACTCCAGTAGCAGGATTGATGCTGTAAATTGCAGGGTAGTTTGTATCAGTTGTAGTTACAGTAACATAAGCTGTTCCATTTTCAGTATATGGAGAATCTCCGAAACTTGCAACGATATCCGTACTTGGCAATCCTGTTACATAAGTCAATTTCTTGCTTTCGCCTTTGTAAATAGCCATCTTTTTCGCAAACGTAGTTGTTGCATTAAAACCTTCAACAAAAGGCTGATCGTACATCAACAACAAGAAATAATCGTCGGCAATGTGCCAAGTACGCAAGAATGAGTTTCCTCCTGTTTGTTCTTCAAGGTTGCAATAGTAATTAGCGTCAAAAGCTTCCGTACCAGCTTTAATACGCACTACACCTGCCGGAAGCGTTGTTTTTTGTCTGTCGTCAGTATGTGTTTTAGCATAACTTGGCGAGAATACATACACATCGCCATTATCGGCTGTCCAAATCATTTGATAGTATTGAGAACGCATACGTCCGGCAGGATAGCTGATTTTGGTTGTTTTGATCAACTTCGGATTCTCCAGTGTTTGATCGGCATAAATTGCTACCCAAGCCTCGTTGGGATGTTGTGTCCATTGCAACTCGCCTTTTTTGTAAGCGCTACTTGAACTTCCACCAGCTTCTGTTTTTACTAAATCGGGATAAATAACGTAACTACTGTCATTAGCCACCACACCATATTGACTCAATCCCATCGGGATAGGAGAAGAATATACTTTTCCGTTGGCTTCAAGCACTCCGGCTAAGGTTACAAACTCTCCGTTGCCAAGATAATTTTCAGAGTAGATAACATTTTGATTTGATGTGTAAGTTTCTTTATCTACATCTAAATATGAAAACGAAAAGCCTTTTGGAAGATAGCCGTATTCATCTTTATATGTATCTGCCAAGTCGTTAGTAGATGATGTAATAATATAGTTTTTATATAGTCCATAAGACGTAAAACGTTTAATTTCATAGGTATTGTCGCGTT
>DAIOHI010000507.1:0-2167 GCA_036744815.1 Paludibacteraceae bacterium | reverse complement strand
TTATTAATGATGACTTGGAAAAGGCGAAAGTAGAAGCCGAAGCTAAAGTAAGAAGCTTTTTGAAAGCTTGATTTCCGTGCAAAGTTTTTTCAAAGCAAGGTAAAGCCGGATAGCAGTTCGGGTTTAAATAACAAGCATTTATAAGGAAGTATCATCCAACTTTCTATTCCTCTTCGATAACGGTCTTGTTTCTCGAAGAGGAAGTGATTATTTATCGAAGAGGAACGTCCTATTCCTTGAAGAGGAAACAATCTTTCCTCGAAGATAAAAAACTTCGACTTGCGTAACTATCCACCTTTGTCTTAGCCTATTTTTTTTGCTTTTCAAATGCAAATCAGAGCTGGATAACCGTCTGAGCTAAAAAGAAAACAGTTCTTAAATAACTAATTTTAGGTATTTAGATTATTAATTCTGCTTTTTATTTGTCCGCCTTCGAAAGTTTTTCTACTTTTGCATCCGAAACGTGGAAAGATTTGGACTGCTTGCAACCACAGAAAAAAATGCTAAATTGCGATTGTTTTTCTCTCTCTATTTCAAACTGTCCTAATATTTCCCATACAAACATTTTATTAATCATGTTGTTTTCGCTTTACTTGATAGTTGTAAATCGTAAATAACTAAATCGTAAATCAATTATGGGATATTTATTTTCATCAGAATCGGTGTCGGAAGGACATCCCGATAAAGTTGCCGATCAGATATCGGACGCTATTCTCGACCATTTTTTAGCGCAGGATAAGAACGCGAAAGTTGCCTGCGAAACATTAGTCACAACCGGACAAGTAGTGCTTGCAGGCGAGGTGAAATCTTCGACTTATGTTGATGTGCAATCCGTTGCTCGTCGGGTAATCAATCGTATTGGTTACACGAAAGGCGAGTATATGTTCGATGGTAATTCCTGTGGCGTTTTGTCCGCTTTGCACGAACAATCGCCCGATATCAACCGAGGTGTTGAGCGTGAAGATCCGATGAATCAAGGTGCCGGCGACCAAGGAATGATGTTCGGTTACGCTTGCAACGAAACAAAGAATTATATGCCTATCGCCCTCGATTTATCGCATGCTTTGGTGGAAGAACTTGCCGCTATTCGTCGCGAAGGAAAGTCGATGACCTATCTTCGTCCCGATTCAAAATCGCAGGTTACTATCGAATATGGCGACAACAACAAGCCTTCGCGTGTACATACAATCGTTGTATCAACGCAGCACGATGATTTTGTACAGCCTTCGGCAACCAAAACTCAGGAAGAAGCCGACGAAGAAATGCTCGCTGTTATTCGCTGCGATGTAGCTGCTATTCTTATTCCTCGCGTGAAAGCACTTGATAGCCAGTTCGAAGAATTGTTTAAAGGCGATTACGTACTGCATGTCAATCCTACGGGAAAGTTCGTTATCGGCGGACCTCACGGAGATACAGGACTTACAGGACGAAAAATTATTGTAGATACTTATGGCGGAAAAGGCGCGCACGGAGGTGGAGCATTTTCCGGAAAAGATCCATCGAAAGTTGACCGCTCGGCAGCTTATGCGGCTCGCCATATTGCTAAAAACTTAGTGGTGGCAGGCATTACCGACGAGGTATTGGTGCAAGTGGCTTATGCTATCGGTGTAGCCCAACCGATGAATGTGTATGTAAATACTTATAATACAGCTAAAGTGGAATTGAGTGATGTTGAAATTGCCGCTAAAGTGGCTGAAATTTTCGATTTGCGCCCCAAAGCAATTGAAGAGCGACTGAATTTGCGTGCTCCAATTTACGAAGAAACAGCTGCTTACGGACATTTCGGACGTACACCTGAAACAAAAGTAAAACACTTTGTCGATACAACGGGAAAAACTTTTACCGAGAATGTAGAACTTTTTACTTGGGAAAAAACGGATAAAGTGAATGACATAAAGGCTGCTTTCGGCATCTAATTATTCATTTAAAACTACAAACAAAAGCGGATTCCTTTCTATCCCATAGAAAGGAATCCGCTTTTATTTGTCTTGCACACATTCTATATGATATGTTCAATCTTGTTTTCTGTTCTTTTTGACACACATCTGTGTTTGATGTAACAATATTTGTTGTGAGTTTTATTTTCTTGTGGCTGTTTTTGTCTCTTTTGAGATGAAAAGAAGTTTCTTCATTTCGATTATTTACCTTACTTTTGCGCATCAATTAG
>DAIOHI010000506.1:0-2168 GCA_036744815.1 Paludibacteraceae bacterium | reverse complement strand
TAAGGAGCAATGGAAGGAATTCGGCATTACCGATAAACGCTAAACCTGCCTAAACTTATTACAAGCAAGGGGCGGACAATGCAAGAGCCGCCGCTTGCTTTTTTGGATTTTAATTTAATAGAATAAAGGAAATAATTATGAAACTAAAAAAACTTATTGTCTTATTAATTGTAATGGCTTTGCCTATTTATATGCAATTACAAGCGAATCCTTTGCCTTCTCCTCCGACAGAGTTTTTTGTATCAGAACTGGCTTTCGATTCGGAAGGGAAATGGGTAATGGAATTAAACGCTTTTCACGATCATTACTTGTTGGATAGTATTATTATAAAATCTTCGAGCGGAAGAGTAAAGTGGAATGGCTTGTCGCAAGATGAAGATGGGCGTTATATTTATCAGGAAATGATTCTTTTGCGCAATGATAGTTTGGATTCCGGCTTAAACATCAACCCTAACGGAGATTACATAGAAATAACAAGCTATAATCAAGGTTATGATTCTATTAACCACAGACTCATTTTTGGAAATTATGCCGATGCCTTTGTGCGCAGTCCTCTCGAAACGGAATCGATCGTATGGGCTGCCGGCTTTTACTGTATCGACCGAACTCCTACAATAGGCAATATCAATGATGCGGAAGGGATGTATGGCGCGGCAAAATTCAATATATACTATCCTTCGGGAGAATTATTTGCCGATACTTACGCGGCACTTTCCGATGAAAATAGTTCGGGTTTTAGCACAGTAACTAAAAATAGTGATGGCTCTTATTCGGGAAATTTATACTATTGTAATTTATCTTTCGAAAAACTCTTTTTAAGAAGTTACAATGGGCAGTATTATGATTATTGGTCAATTTCACAACCGGTTGCTATCCGGATGGATGATCCGGAAAATTGGGACAAAGAAAACTCAATACAAATAGAGTTGTCCTTATTTACATCTGTGCAGACTATTAATACGGACGAAAGTATTTTGAAAATATATCCGAATCCTATTAGTGGAAAATCCTTTTATTACGAGACGACACTTCCTGTCAAATCAGCAAACAGTAGGATTGAAATTAGCGGATTAAATGGACAGATAATTGCTCACTACCCAATATCTCAGAATAAGGATAAAATCACATTGCCATCCAATATAGTAAATGGTGTTTATAATGTTACCTTAATTATTAACAGCAAGAAATATATAGTCTCTAAAGTTATTGTCGAATGAAAAGTACCGGACTTATATACGGACTCTTATTGTTTGCTGCTTCATTTGCGCATTCGCAAGAAGCAGCAATCTCTTTTTGTGAAGAACATATCGATTTTGAACTTGATAGTTCGTATTTCAGTATTAACGGAATCTATTCTTTTTATAACCCGTGGGATAAAATACAGATTCAAACCATTGTTTTTCCCTTTTCAGGAGATATTCATCAAATTGATTCTATCTCGGTGATTGACCTTAATGGATTAGTCAGACTTCCATATATCCGTCAAAATAGAGCGATTAGTTTTATTATTTCTGTTTTGCCACAGGATACTTTAGACGTAAATATTTTTTACCGCCAAAAAACAGCTTTGAAGAATAGTTATATCCTTACATCCACTCAAGCATGGAAGCAACCATTAAAAAAAGCTTCTTATGTCTTAACCTCATCAATTCCCATAGTAGAGAAACAGCTATCTTATTCTTGCTTTTCTAAGAAGGAAATTAAAGATAAGTATTATTATTTGTGGAAAATGGAAGATTTTATGCCTGATAAAGATTTCGACGTAATAATAATGGAATAAGTTCTAATGAGCTTCCCTTTTTCTGTAACGTCAGATGATTAGAGTGTATCTCCCATAACGAATACTATCACTTATTATCTCTTTAGGAATAAACAGTTAAAAAATCTGCAATATATCATCATTGTTTTCGTTAATTATCAATGCTGAAATTTGAGTTCTGAAAAGCATTCATTTGTTTGTAGAATATTCTTTATTCAGCCAAAAACACATAACTAATCTAAGTATGAAAAACAGACTCTACCTCTTCCTATTGGGATCTTTTATCGTAATAACAGGAATTCTTCAATTCACATCCGCAACTCCTAATACCTTCAATACATCATCAGGAAGTTTACACAGCTATGCTAATAATTCGGTCCTTGCTCAAGGCAACTTTTATAAAATACGA
>DAIOHI010000505.1:0-2171 GCA_036744815.1 Paludibacteraceae bacterium | reverse complement strand
GATATACGGAAGCCAAATACTCCCTGTCTTGAGTGTATAAATAATGCTCCCAAAGATGCTGACAGAGCCATGCGCCCGCCGTATTGGTTGCTCCCCACGACGGATTTTCGGAAGGCGATGTAAAACCCCAAACATTTCCCAATATGTGAGTTACCCAACCACGACTTCCGTAATAAA
This sequence comes from Paludibacteraceae bacterium, assembly GCA_036744815.1. Classification (GTDB taxonomy): domain Bacteria; phylum Bacteroidota; class Bacteroidia; order Bacteroidales; family Paludibacteraceae; genus H1. The sequence goes on along the minus strand of DAIOHI010000505.1, from coordinate 1,994 downwards.
TACGAGCGGTTTTTTCGCCCGGTTCAACTAAAGATTTCGTGTATTCTATTAACGGTTTGTGGAGCTCAGAAAGATTAAACATTTCAGCTCCCCAAAGATTCATTTGTAAGTTTATGTTCAAGTGATAATCGCCGTTCCAAGGAGTGCGAATTTGATGCGCCCACAATCCTTGCAGATTGGGCGGCAGTCCGCCAGAGCGAGTGGATGAGATCAGCAAATAACGTCCGTATTGAAGGTAAAGAGCTGCCAAATCGTAGTCACTTTTATCCGAAACAAAAGCTTCGAGACGTTTATCAATGGGCAGATTAGAGTTCTTGTTTTTTTCAAGGCGAATATCCATTCTATCGAAGAAACGTCGATATTCTTTTACGTGCGATTGCTTTAAACTATTGTAATTTTTCTCCTCCGCTTTCTTTAATAAATCGGATAGATAATTGTGCATGTCTGCCGTCTTGTAATCGGTGGCGAGCGACACAAGCAGAATTACCTCGTCCGCATCGTGGATTTCTATTTCCGCTTCTCGTCCGGAGATAAAACGTCCTCCATTTTTCAGCACTTTTACTTTTCCTGCAAAAGACATCGCTTTGTGTCCTGTACCGGCTTCCGTTTCTCCATTAATTATTAAAGTATTATCATTTTCAATCGAAACACGATAATTTTGATCACGTTGAAAAGAGAGCCTCAAACTGATTGATTTCTTTTTGTCGGCAGAATAACGAATTATTCCTATATCTTGTGCGAAAGAAGTGAAATATTCACGTGTATAATTAATTTTCCCTTTCTTGAAGTCGGTTGACGAAAGAGCATTATTCATATCCAAACGACGGATATAAGCCGTCGAAGCGGAAGAATCCGGATAAAGAAAATCGACAAAAAGATTAGCAAAAGTTTCGAATCGTCCGTATTCGATTCCTTCACTGCCTTTTCCTTTGCAGGTAAAAGTTTGGTACATCAAATCCTGCGCTTCTTTGTTTTTTCCTGCAAATAAAAGTTCGCGTATTTCTCCTAGATATTTATAGGCTTCAGTATTGTCGGCATCTTGTTTATTGCCCGCCCAAAGCGAAATTTCGTTGAGCACAATCTGCTCCCGCTCCACGCCGCCGTAAGGCATCATACCGATGCGTCCGTTGCCCAAAGGAATGGATTCTTCCCAAATAGAAGCTGGACGATCGAAGTAATATTGCCATTCATTCTGTTTGTTTTGAGCAAAAAGGCTGGTTGCAAAAAGAAGGAACAATAGTAAGAATAGTTTGTAGAACTTCATATTTTACTTGTTTATACGGTATTGAAGTCCTTGTATCTGTCCTTTCTCAACCTGATAATTCTTCCCTGATTTTACAAGAATAAGATCCATTAATTTATTGTCCGATGGCAGGCAAATATAGCCGGTAGCTTTTTCTTTATTGCCATAAACTTTAAGTTCTATATCTGACCAATTGATCTTATCCGTGGATTGTGCCAACTCAGCATGAGGGATAACGGCGCCTTCGCGCACCATAATGATAGCAGGAATTTCGCCGGTTTCTATTACATTCCATCCTTGTTGATACACTTTTCCACTTTGATAATCAATCCAATTACCTTTTGGAAGATATACATTTCGTTGGATTCCCGCTTCCATCATCGGAGCAACTAATATATCAGATCCAAAAAGATATTGATCTTCGACAAGCCAAGCTCCGGGATCGTCAGGATACTCTACAAACAAAGCTCGAACCATTGCTAAGCCTTTTTCGGTGCACAGTTTTGCCTGAGCATAAATATAGGGCATTAATTTATATTTCATTTCCGCCGATTGACGAAATGCTTTTACAAAACTTTCATTGTATAACCAAGGTTCCTTTGGTGGCGCTCCATGTGCCCGGCTGTGTGAAGTCAAAAATCCGAAAGGCAGCCATCGACGATACAGATTCTCCGGAGCAGAAACAACAAAACCTCCTATATCGTGACTCCAAAACGAGAAGCCACTTAATCCTAATGAGAGTCCTCCGCGC
>DAIOHI010000504.1:0-2176 GCA_036744815.1 Paludibacteraceae bacterium | reverse complement strand
CCTTCGGCGTGCGTTCTTTCTTCTGCCGACCGTAACCGTAGCGTGATTTTGGGTATTGCATGTTATAAAATTGTTATTACTTTTGTGCGACCGCAGAGGCGGGTAATTTTTAAATTAATTTTATATGGACTTATTTAAAGAAACTATCATTGATAGTATTGTAGCAAGTTTCATATATGATTTGATGAAAAAATTAACAGAAAATTTTACAGAAACAAGCAAAGAACAATTAATCATAATCATATTGATTTTGCTTTTGTTTTGAAAAAGAGGAGGAAACTCCTCTTTTTTTTATTGTCCTATCCACGCATTGATTTCAAATAAGCGATTGCTGATGCCGTCGTAAAGCTTATACATCAGTTCCGGTTCTTCGTCTTTAGGCGAATAAACAAATACTTTTTTACCGGCTCCTTTCATCCATCCAGCTTCTGTATTTGCCGATCGTCCACAAGGCAGAACCATTACACAGGTATCAGCCCACTTCATGCCTTCAAAATCGGAGTTAAATCCGAATTCAGCAATAGGATGATTCAGGGCTTCTGTATATTTTTTTACGTTCCATTGCTCCCAATTAGGATCAATATCCGACCAAGCAAAACCACCTTTACCGTGTGGCGGGTTACGGAAGTCATATACTTCGTGTCCTTGTTTTCTCAAGAACTTAACTACGTCAGGCTGGTGTGTGTTTCTCCAGCTACTTGCTACATAAATTTTAGCCATAATCATATTTTTTTTAATTTAAGATAGGACATTCAAATTTTTGATACATTCTATTAAAGTAATTAATTAATGTTCTGTCGGATGTTACTTTATTTGATTTGTGAGATATTTGTTTTTTATCTATCCAATCGAATGCAGTATATTTCGGATGTGCCAGTACATAGTTAATAATCTCTTTTTTGTGGAAATCATAAAATATCTGAACCACAATCTTTTCAAATCGTTCTGATTTTAAAATTATCGTTACTCCTGCACATGAAATAGTACCTAAAACAAATTCAAGGTTATGTCTTTTGTAGTCAAAACATAAAGCTTTTTTCATATAACTATTAAAGTGACATTCGTCAACTTGTTGAACTAAGTATTCAGGAGCGTATAATCGCTCAAAGAAATTATTGTCAGAAAATGATGATACAGTTTCTTTAAGTATCTTTTTTAAATGGTGTTCAGTCATGCTTATTTGCGTTTAAATGATGTTTAAATAGCTGGGAAAAATAGACAAACGTGATGTCCGTTTTTCCCACCGCCTGACGCTTCAGGTCGGTTGCTTTGTTCCGGCGTAACGGTTCAGTGTTGCGCCGGAGTTGGTTTAGTCGGCTTTAGCTTCATATAAATACACATCCATAATAGCGGTTTCGCTTATGGTGTGTATTTCGTAATCAGCGAGAGTACTCTTCATACCTTCTATCAGGCTTTCACAAGCTTCTTTCAACGTATTCGCCTGTACGTACATGGCGACTGCTGTCTTTTTTTCGATTCCTCTTTCTTCGTCAAGCGAAATAAAATTCACCTTACAACGATACCACTTGTCGGCTTTCTCATTAGGGAACATCTCGCTTATTTTCAGCCGTCGTACATTAGATACAGTAAATTCGCCACTTATAAATGGTTTCATTTCTTTTATTATCCGTTCTTCAGCTTCAGTAAACGACAAGGCATCGACCAAATAAGCTTCGCTCGACGTTACAATTTTACCTTCTTCTACCGTTTTTTCGTATTTCACTTTACACTCAAACCAGTTTCTCATAATTCTTTTTTTAAATTGGTTGTTACTTATTATTATTTTAAAACAATGTTGGTTGATTCGTTTTTCGTTGAGGAATAAATAATTGTTTTTCGGCAGGCGCGTCTAAGTATCTACTAACAGAATACACACGACCATCCTTGAAGTATATTTTCACATCGCAGGCATGAAGCAAGTCGCGACCGCTATCCGGTCTGCCTTTGGCACTTCCGAAGTCCACCATCAGCACAGAAAGCTGGCGGTTCGCGAAGCGTTTGCGAAGCTCCTTCAGTTGTGTGAAGGTAAAGCCCATGTATTTTACTGAGTCGATTACTACAAGGCGATAGTAATTTCGTTCAATCTTTTCGCACATATCTTCGAATGATAACGCGTTGGCGACATAAAGTTTTGTTGCACTGATATCAAAGTTATTTATTCGGTCTTGGATGGTTT
>DAIOHI010000503.1:489-2183 GCA_036744815.1 Paludibacteraceae bacterium | reverse complement strand
CACGAAGCGCATAGTTAAATTATCAAACTTAATACCGATATTTTTATGAAAAAAATAATACTGGTTTTTATTGTTGCAACGCTGATAGTACAAGTTGTGGCTCAAGATATTCCTCAGTACATATCATACACTCGAATTTATGATTTTATTGACGAGCTGGCTAACGATGGTGTCATTGACTTAAATTCGGTAGTGAAACCTTATTCAAGAATGTTTATAGCCGAAAGTTTGGAGACTGCTCAGGCTCAGAGCCAAAAACTCAATAAACGTCAACGTAGTGAGTTGGCTTTTTTCCTACGAGAATATGCTTTAGAGCTAGACGAACTTCCTGACGCCGATTTAACTCTTCTCGATACTCGAAGAGCGAAAATAGCTTTGGTACAGCCGGCAGCGCATTATCGCGATGAAAACTTCAGAGCCCGGATTACTCCTTTGTTGGGAATGCACATTTGGAAAAATGGAAAAGGAGCAATTACAAAGCGTTGGTTTGGAGCCGAATTTCAAGGAATGATCGGGAAAAATTTAAGTATTTACGGAAGTTTGCGCGATAATTCAATGACAGAATTTGACTACAATAGACTATCAGAACCCAATTATTTGAATGATCAACCAGGTTATCAATACAAAGATGCTTCTTATGGCGGTGACTACAGCGATTCACGTGGAGGTATAAAATATGCGTGGAAAACAGGTTCCGTAGGTCTGATAAAAGATAATGTTGTTTGGGGTGATAATTATCACGGTTCGAACATTATGTCGGGACGCGTACCTTCGTTCCCAATGCTGACTCTTAATTTAAAGCCTGCAAAATGGTTTGAATTGAATTATTTTCATGGATGGCTGGTGTCCAATATAAAAGATAGTACTTATTATTATATCGGACAAAATAATAAAGAAGAGTACCGGATGGCAAACAAATTTATTGCGGCAAATATGTTTACTTTTACGCCGATACGGAATTTAAATCTTTCGATTGGTAATTCTATAATTTATGGAGAGCGCAGTCCTCATCCTGCTTATTTTATTCCTATTGCATTTTATAAATCGATTGACCACACATTGACCAAAGGACTTGGCACTGAAAACCAAAACTCACAGGTTTTCTTCAATCTTAGTTCTCGAAACATTAATCATTTACATTTGTTTGCATCCGTTTTTGCCGATGAAGTGAATTTTTCGCGTTTTAATCCAAAAGAAAAAGAAAACAATCCGATTTCATATAAGATTGGTGCAAACCTGACCAATTTTCCAATAGAGAATTTATCGCTTATTGGAGAGTTTACTCACACTAATATTATAAACTATAAACATAAGATTCCAGCTTTGACATGGGCCTCAAATAAATATAATTTAGGACATTATTTAGGCGATAATTCTCAAGAACTATATTTTGCCTTGAGCTACAAGCCTATTCGAGGTCTGGATTTAAAACTTTGGTACAACAACGCTAAAAAAGGAAATGAATACGATTATTTGCAATCGAATATTCTGGCAATAATCAGCGAACCGGTAATGAAAGATATTATTTGGAAAAATAATGCTTTTGGATTAAATGCCGTTTACGAAGTATTTAACAACGGCTATGCGATTGTAAATATCGAAAATAGTAATATACAAGGTTTCGAGCCAACTTCCGAAGCTATAGCCGGCGAAGTCAGAATGACTGCCGAGGAGGCTCTCAGTTATTATACTCC
>DAIOHI010000503.1:0-479 GCA_036744815.1 Paludibacteraceae bacterium | reverse complement strand
AGGTAAAAACACAACGATTACAATTGGATTTAGTTTTGGCTTTTAAGTAATATCTTGATATGCAAAAACCCTTACTTATCGGAATAACTGGTGGAATAGGTAGTGGAAAAACAACACTTTCGAATCTGCTTCGCGAAAAAAATTACCTTGTTTATGATGCCGATAGTAGAGCAAAGCTTTTGCAAAATACCGACAAAAGTCTTCGTGAAAAAATTACCAGTTTATTTGGACAGGATGCTTATAATGAAGCGGGCGAATTGAATCGCCCGTTTTTAGCGAAAATTGTGTTTAATAATGCTGAAAAATTACAGCAATTGAACGAAATTGTACATCCGGTAGTAAAGGCAGATTTTGAAAATTGGGTTGAGTTAAATAAGGATAAAGAATTGTTATTTCAAGAATCTGCTATATTATTTGAAAGCGGTTTTTATCAAATGTTCGATAAAATTATTGTGGTTACAGCGGATAAAAATATTCGC
>DAIOHI010000502.1:0-2184 GCA_036744815.1 Paludibacteraceae bacterium | reverse complement strand
TTACCTCAACAAATTTCACCTCGCTACGAAGCCTATGCACGAGCAAATGCCTCGATAGGTATCAATGCGACTGTGCTGAATAACGTAAATGCTTCACCCGATATATTGAAAAAAGATTATCTGCTCAAAGTAAAAACATTGGCGGATATTTTCCGTCCCTATGGCATAAAAGTATATTTATCCGTCAACTTTTCATCGCCTAAAGTCTTGGATAACTTGTCGGATTCTGACCCGATGAACGCCGAAGTAATCTGTTGGTGGAAAAGCAAAGCGAAAGAAATATACACGCAGATACCTGACTTTGGAGGTTTTTTGGTAAAAGCCAATTCGGAAGGGCAACCTGGTCCGCAGGACTACGGGCGGACTCATGCCGACGGTGCTAATATGCTGGCGGATGTGCTGAAACCTTATGGCGGCGTGGTAATGTGGCGGGCTTTCGTTTATAATCCGACAAACGAAGACCGAGCCAAGCAGGCTTACAATGAATTCCTTCCTTTGGATGGAAAATTCCGCGACAATGTGATTGTTCAGGTAAAAAACGGACCTATCGACTTCCAGCCCCGCGAACCTTTCAGTCCGCTTTTCGGAGGAATGAAAAAAACGGCGCTGATGCCCGAACTTCAAATAACACAGGAATACTTAGGACATTCCAATCATCTGGTTTATCTGGCTCCTTTGTGGAAGGAATTTCTCGAAAGCAATACTTATTGCGAAGGAAAAAACGCCACAGTAGCAGAGGTAACGGATGGAAGTTTCTTCCCTTATCCGCTGACAGCCATCGCGGGCGTTGCCAACATTGGGAAGGACGACAATTGGACGGGACATCATTTCGGACAGGCAAATTGGTACGCTTTCGGGCGTTTGGCATGGAATCATCGCCTATCGGCAGAAGAAATTGCCGACGAATGGTTGCGGATGACTTTTACCACGAACGAAAATTTTATTAAACCCACAGGAGAAATGATGCTCAATTCCTGGGCGGCTGCCGTAGATTATATGATGCCATTAGGACTGCATCACATTTTTGCATGGGATCATCATTACGGACCCGAGCCCTGGTGCAACATTGCCGGAGCGCGCCCCGATTGGCTACCCCGCTATTATCACAATGCCGACAAAACGGGATTGGGATTCGACAGAACAACGAAAGGCAGCAACGCCGTATCGCAATACAATAGTCCGCTAAAAGAGCGATTTAACGATGTAAATTCTTGTCCCGAAGACTTGGTTTTGTGGTTCCATCACTTGCCTTGGGATTATAAGATGAAAAACGGACGCAATCTCTGGGACGAACTTTGCCATCGTTACGACAGAGGAGTGCTGCAAGTTCGCGATTTTCAGAAAACTTGGGACAGAATGGAAACTTATGTGGATAAAGAACGTTTCGAACATGTACAATCGCGACTGAAAACGCAAGCTCGTGATGCCGTTTGGTGGAAAGATGCCTGTCTGCTCTACTTTCAAACCTATTCAGGCAAGCCCATTCCTTACGACATCGAACGCCCCGTACACGAATTGGATGAGTTGAAAAAAATAAAGCTGGATTTAAAGCATCATAATTGATAAAACATTAAATCACAAAGCCTTCTATTGGCTTAGTTCGTTGAAATAGATCCAGTAAAATTAACCTTGCAGGTGGTGATGTTGACGACGACAACGACGATGTCAACGATAACAACAGTGATGTCAGCAACAACAATAGCTATGTCGACAACAACAACAGCAATCTCAACGATAGAAAACAATAATAATCATAAAAACTATACACGATGAAGTCAAATTCCATCATTATAATCCTGTTTTTCGCTTTGCTGTTTTCAGCTTGCGGAGAAACAAAGAAAATAAATTCCGCGAAATTCCGTGAAGTTGTTTATCAAGGTAACGATGAGCGTTTCAATAAAACAATCGACAAGCATACTCAATATTTCAATCCTATTCTCAGTGGCTTTTATCCCGACCCGAGCATTTGCCGAAAAGGAGATGATTATTTCTTGGTCAATTCATCCTTTGCTTACTATCCCGGCATACCGATTTTCCACAGTCGCGATTTGGTTAATTGGCAACAGATAGGTCATGTGCTCAATCGTCCTTCGCAACTGAAATTAGACGGCATCCGCTTGTCGGGCGGCATTTATGCGCCCGCGATCGAATACAATCCGCATAACGATACTTTTTATCTGATAA
>DAIOHI010000501.1:0-2187 GCA_036744815.1 Paludibacteraceae bacterium | reverse complement strand
ATTTTAGACATCAAGACTTTTAGTGTCTGAAATAGAGTTTCAAAAGTCTTGGTTCTTGACTCTAATATCTTAAAATCATGAATATAGAAGAACTTCGCGAATATTGTCTGAGTTTGAAAGGGGCTAGCGAGCATTTTCCTTTCGACGATGTATCTCTTGTTATCAAAGTACAAGGGAAAATGTTCGCGTTGATTCCTCTTGATGCCGAAAGACCTAGTATCGCGTTGAAATGCGATCCGGAACGAGCCATCGCCCTGCGCGAAGAATTCGAATGCATTACTCCTGCCCGCCATTTTAATAAAAAACATTGGAATTCGGTTCGTATCGACGATTCCATAGCTAAGCAGCAGCTTTTTGATTGGATAAACCATTCCTATGATTTGGTAGTCGCTGGACTTCCGCGTAAACTCAGGGAAGAGTTATTTTAATTTCCTCTTCAGTTTTCCTTTTTAATTATCAACGTAAAGCTAAAAATCTTTCAATATTTCGATTTTCGATAAAATAAGATCGAGAAATATGTGATTTATTGCAATCTCTACATTGCAATTTTTTAATAAAATCGTATCTTTGCATACGTTTTCGTTCTGCTTCAAATTTTTTAAATCAATTAACGAGTATATACAGCAAAAATGGTTTAAATGACGCCGGTCGCAAACCATAAAAAGGAGCAAATACTTCGATCATAGAAATCTTCGATCGATTACAAAATTATATAAAAATGAAACTGTTAGAGCAAATTATGCAACGTGCCAAGGCTAATCCTCAACGGATTGTACTTCCCGAAGGCACAGAAATTCGTACATTAAAAGCGGCTGATATTGTGTTGAAAGAAAAAGCAGCCCGTTTAATTCTGATTGGGAACGAAGCGGAAATCAAATCTTTAGCCAAAAAAAATAATTTATCGCATATTGAAGAAGCGAAAATTGTTGATCCCGAAACGCATCCCGATATGGAGCATTACGCTAATTTGCTTTTCGAAATACGAAAAAGTAAGGGCATGACCATTGAGCAAGCCCGCGTTTTGGCAAAAGACCCTTTGTATTTAGGATGTCTGCTGATAAAAAACGGCGATGCCGATGGCGAATTAGCCGGAGCGCGTAATTTCACAGGCGATGTACTTCGCCCCGCTTTTCAAATTGTAAAAACACTTCCAGGCATTAAAGTTGTTTCGGGGGCTATGCTGATGTTTACTCCATCTGAGCAATATGGAGAAAACGGGTTGTTGGTTTTTGCCGACTGCGCCGTAAATCCAAATCCGACAGCCGAAGAATTGGCGCAAATTGCCATTTGTACTGCAGAAACCGCAAAGACTCTCGCCGGATTCGATCCTCGGGTAGCGATGTTGAGCTTTTCGACCAAAGGAAGTGCCAAACACGAATTAGTGGATAAAGTGGTAGAAGCTACTCGAATCGCCAAAGAAACAGCTCCCGAATTGCTGATCGACGGAGAATTGCAAGCCGACGCGGCTTTGGTTCCATCCGTAGGACAGAGCAAAGCTCCCGGAAGCAAAATCGCCGGACATGCCAATGTATTGGTGTTTCCCGATCTTCAAGCCGGAAATATCGGATATAAATTAGTGCAACGTTTTTCGGGAGCCGAAGCCGTTGGACCGATATTACAAGGAATGGCAGCTCCTATCAACGACCTTTCGCGAGGTTGCTCGGTGGAAGAAATCGTATCGATGCTTGCCATCACAGCCAATCAAGCAATGAAATAAAACGACCATTGAATTGGCAAATTAGCATATTAACACATTAGCATATTTATCTCTTATGTCAGAACCAATTATTGAACCCATCGAACGTTACGGACTTAGTAAACGCAGCAAAGTAAGAACTTTGTTTTCGCGAATCGGTATCGTCGGTTGCGGAAAAGAAGGCAGCGTAATTGCTACCACCGCGGCATTGAATGGAATGGAAGTCGTGTTTTTGGAACCTTCTTCCGAAAAAATAGCGAATGCATTTCTTCGTATTGAGTCGAAACTTGATAAAAAAATCGAGAACTGGGGTTTGACCCAAAACGAAAAGAAAAGTATCTTAGGACGAATCCAAGGAACGAGCAGTTACGACGATCTGAAAGGTTGCGATTTCGTTATCGAAGCTATCCGTTACGACGACAACACGGGAGAACGCCGGGTAAATCAACGTAAAGAAGTCTTCAAATTACTTGAAAACGCTTTGTCGCCTG
>DAIOHI010000500.1:0-2201 GCA_036744815.1 Paludibacteraceae bacterium | reverse complement strand
CAACAGGACAGATTGAATAGGGCTTGTAGAAGCAAGACTAAGGTAAAAAGCAAAAGCAGATACTCCTGCGATACAAGGGCATAAATTCCGATAATCACTCCTAAAGCAAGTCGAATCCAACGACTAAGATCCCAATTTTTCATCATTCTTTTTTATAAAAAATTATTCCAACAGCCTCCGTTGTAAGCTTCGAAGCCTTTGTTTCGCAATATGCTTGTCGCCGTGCTGCTTCGCATTCCGCTTTGGCATACAGTCACGATCGGAACATCCTTCTTCAACTTCGACGCCTTGCCGGACAATACATCCAAAGGTATATTCACAGCCCCCTCGACATGCCCCGAGCGAAATTCTTCTTTTGTTCTTACATCAATTAGCAAAGCTCCTGCTTTGATTTTTTCTTTCAAATCGTTCTTCGATGTTCCACCGAATATGTTTCCAAAAATTCCCATACTTTTTATTCTTCGTCTTTATTAAACATACTAAATAATAATCCTCCTAATATTGCGCCCCATACAACGCTTGCGTAAGGAGATGAGGTTATCGGGCAAGTTCCGCTCGTACAACCGATATAATACCAATAAATGTATCCGCCCCCTGCGCCTATGACTCCGCCTAAAAGATAGAGCCAGTTTCTTTTTAATTTCTGAATAATCTTTTCCATCCTTGTGCTTATTTAAATAAACAGATTCAAATTTGATTTATCGGCTCTTTCCAAATAGCTGGCTACGCCTCCAATAGTAATATCATCGATCAACTCTTCTCTCTTCACGCCCATCACATCCATCGACATGGAACAAGCGATAAATTCTGCGCCCGCGTCAATTGCTTGTTGCATCAATGTTTCGAGGCTGTCGATATTTTTCTTTCTCATTACATATCGCATCATCACACTACCCGCTCCCATCATGTTTATCTTCGAAAGTCCGAGTTTCTTACTATTCGAAGGCAGCATGGATCCAAACATTTTAGATATAAAATCCTTTTTCACTTCGGGTTTATTCTTCTTTTTGATAACGCTCAATCCCCAGAAAGTAAAGAAAATGCTTACTTTTTTACCGCTAGCCAATATTCCGTTGGCAATAACGAAAGTTGCCAAAGCCTTATCTAAGTCGTCGCTAAATACGATTAAGGTTTTGCGATCGCTCCCGATATTGATGTTGCAATCTTTCGCTTCGGCTTTTTCAACAGTGGCGCTGATTACTCCACCAGAGTTGTTGATATCGATCAACTTTGCACCAACCATATTACACCAAGCGCTCAAATCCTGACCAAATGCCTGATCGGTAACTTTTATCGTCAACCGATTGCCATAAGCCAAAGTGTCGTAATGCTTTTTCAGTTCGATAATCGGTCCGGGGCATTGCATCCCGCAAGCATTTACAGTAATGGTTTCGGGAATAGCTTGTAACATTTCGCCGTCGTCTTTTATTGTAGGAAAGAAATCACAGCCTATTTGTTCTTCGCTTTTATCGTTCAATATGCAGGAATAGGTTTTGTATCCTCCCGACAGATTATGCACATCAGAAAAGCCGTTATGCATCAATATCCGCGAAGCTACATATCCGCGCAAACCTACCGCGCAATAAATGTAAATCTTCTTATCTGCCGGAATTTCACTTAGTCTTTCTCGCAATTCATCAACAGGAATGTTGACTGCATTTTTTATTTTACCGAATTCATATTCGCCTTTCGTCCGCACATCCAGAAGAAATGTATCGGAGTCCATACTCTCAACATCTTTCCAATGAATGATATTCATGCGCTTTGTCAAAACGTTTTCGGCGATAAAGCCCGCCATATTTACCGGATCTTTTGCCGATGAGAAAGGAGGCGCGTAAGCGTGCTCTATTTCCTGTAAGTCGTAAATGCTTCCACCGTTTCGGATGACTTGCGCCAACAAATCAATTCGTTTATCCACTCCGTCGAAACCCGCAACTTGCGCTCCGAGAAGTTTTCCGTCAGCTGCAAAGTTGATTTTAATCGTCAATGGCAAAGCTCCGGGATAATAACCCGCATGAGAACCGGAATGGCTGATAGAAGTCCAATACTCAATTCCCTCTTTCGAAAGTAGGCGCTCGGTTGCTCCTGCCGCCGCTACGCTCATATCAAAGATTTTCGCGATTGATGTTCCGATACTTCCTTTATAAGCACGTTTATTTCCCAAAACAATATTGTCGGCAGCAATACGCGCTTGTTTGTTG
>DAIOHI010000499.1:0-2212 GCA_036744815.1 Paludibacteraceae bacterium | reverse complement strand
GTTCGCATTTGGCGGCTTTCAGAGTGGAGTCGAATATACGTCGCGAAGCTATGCAGAAGATTATCGCGATGCCGCTCGGTTTTTTCGACAATAATACCAGCGGACGTATCCGCAAAATAATTGACGACAACGCCAGCATTACTCACGGCTTTTTGGCGCATCAACTGCCTGATCTTGCCGCTACCATTCTGATACCTATCGTTTCCATCGGACTTATTTTCGCTTTCGATTGGCGGCTCGGGCTTGCTTGTATGCTTCCCGTTATTGTTTCACTTATACTGATGATGCTGATGATGGGCGGAGGGAAATCCAAACAATTCATGGCTAATTACATGACTTCGCTCGAAGATATGAATACCGAAACTGTTGAATACGTGCGCGGAATACCGGTTGTGAAAGTGTTTCAACAAAGTATTTATTCTTTCAAGAACTTTCATAAAAGCATTATGAATTACAAGAAAATGGTTATGTCGCACACTAATTTGTGGAAATTTCCCATGTCCATTTATACCGTAGTGATTAATGGTTTTGCTTTTTTTCTGGCGCCAGTGGCTATTCTTTTGATTGGTAATACGGGCGATTATTCGGGAGTTCTGCTCAATTTCTTTTTATTCCTGCTTATCACTCCCGTTTTTTCTCAAAGCATTATGCGGAGCATGTATTTGCAACAGGCTTTTGGGCAAGCGGAAGAAGCTCTCGGACGGCTTGATGATTTGACAAGTTACAGCAATTTGTCAGACAATCCGAATGCTAAAGCGATACAAAATTTCGATATTCAGTTCAAAGATGTTGTTTTCAGTTATCCGGGTGCTACGGAAAAAGCGGTGGATGGCGTAAGTTTCAGCATTCCGCAAGGAAAAACCTTGGCTTTGGTCGGTACTTCGGGTGGAGGAAAAACGACGATTGCCCGACTTATTCCCCGCTTTTGGGAAACAAATGAAGGATCGGTGTTGATTGGTGGTGTTGATGTAAAAGATATCGACCAGAAAGAATTGATGAAATCGGTTTCTTTTGTATTTCAAAACACGAAACTCTTCAAAACTACTTTGCTCGAAAACATCAAATACGGTAATCCCGATGCAACAATGGAAGAGGTGGAACGAGCTGTGGATATGGCGCAATGTCGTGATATTATCGAGAAACAACCGCTCGGACTGCAAACGAAAATCGGAACGGAAGGCACTTACCTTTCGGGAGGTGAGCAACAGCGCATCGTACTGGCGCGGGCTATTCTGAAAAATGCGCCTATCGTTGTTCTGGATGAAGCCACCGCTTTTGCCGACCCTGAGAACGAACATTTAATACATGAAGCTCTCAAAGGATTGACTAAAGGTAAAACCGTGCTGATGATTGCTCATCGCTTGACAAGCATTACCGGCGTGGATAATATCTTGGTGATAAACAAAGGTAAAATTGCCGAACAAGGTACGCACAGCGAATTAATCGACAAAAAAGGAGTTTACAACAATATGTGGAATGAATACCAACAATCCGTTCGTTGGACAATAGGAAAGGAGGCTCACAATGCTTAATACAATAAAAAAACGTTTCGCTCTTTCGACCAAAGGAGCAAAAGACTTCTGTAAAGGTACATTCTTTACCGTAGTTCTCGATATCGCGCTGATGCTTCCGGCAGTCTTTGTTTTCTTGTTTTTGGAAGATTATCTTCAACCGATATTTAATCCGTCGGCATCCGTGATTCACGGTATGGCTTATTACCTACTTCTCGCTTTGGCATTTCTCCTTGTGATGTTTGTTATTGCCATTTTTCAGTATCGAAGCACTTTTAATGCGGTGTACGACGAAAGCGCCAATCGGCGGATTTCATTAGCCGAAAAGCTTCGTAAACTTCCGTTGGCGTTTTTCGGAGAGAAGAATTTGTCCGATCTCACCACCACAATTATGGATGATTGTACCGATTTGGAGCACACTTTTTCCCATGCCGTTCCACAGTTATTTGCTTCTATAATCAGCATTGTGCTTATCGCTGTCGGAATGTTTTTTTACAATTGGCAATTGGCTTTAGCATTGTTCTGGGTGGTTCCTTTTGCTTTGGCTGTCGTGCTGTTGGCTAAAAAGAACATTTACAAAGATTTCGACGAGAATTATCATGATAAACGAGCCGTTTCGGAACATATTCAGGAAGGCTTAGATACTGTTCAGGAAGTTAAATCGTATAATCAGGAAGAGGATTATCTGGAAAAACTGGATG
>DAIOHI010000498.1:0-2214 GCA_036744815.1 Paludibacteraceae bacterium | reverse complement strand
TCCGTCCGAAAGGTTCGCCAGTAAAAAACTCGGCATTAACTTCAACCGGAATCGTACCGTTTATGGAGCGTTATTCCAATTCGACACGTGAAGTGGCTCAAGATGGACGTCGCGGTGCCTTGATGTTATCGGTGTCGATAAAGCATCCGGATTCGGAAGCTTTTATCGATGCTAAGATGGAATCGGGCAAAGTCACGGGAGCTAACGTGTCGGTTCGTGTGCATGACGATTTTATGGAAGCTGCCATTAGCAAGCGTCCTTATGTACAACAATATCCGATTTTATCGTCAAATCCTTGGTATAAAAAGGAAACAGACGCAAGTGCTCTTTGGAAAAAGATCATTCATAATGCTTGGCAATCGGCTGAGCCTGGCGTGTTATTTTGGGATACTATTATCCGTGAGTCGGTTCCCGATTGCTATGCTGATTTAGGTTATAAAACTACTTCAACAAATCCTTGTGGTGAAATTCCTCTTTGTCCTTACGATAGTTGCCGTCTTTTGGCTATCAATCTCTATTCTTATGTTGTAAATCCATTTACAGCTCAAGCTTATTTCGACTTCGAATTGTTTGAAAAACATGTAGGATTGGCACAACGTATTATGGACGATATTATCGACCTTGAAATGGAAAAGATCGATAAAATTATTGAAAAAATCGACTCCGATCCGGAGGATAACGAAATCAAAAACACAGAGTTTCATCTTTGGGAGAAAATAAGAACAAAAACTTCGCAAGGACGTCGTACCGGCGTAGGAACAACTGCTGAAGGTGATATGCTTGCTGCTTTAGGCTTTCGCTACGGAACTGACGAAGCAACCGATTTTTCGGAAAAAGTGCATAAAGCTGTTGCTCTTGGAGCTTATCGTTCGTCGGTGAAAATGGCAAAAGAACGTGGAGCTTTTACCGTGTATGATTCTAAACGTGAGGAAAATAATCCTTATATCAACCGTTTGCGTGAAGCCGATCCGAAACTTTACGAAGATATGCTTAAGTACGGACGTCGCAATATTGCTTGTTTGACTATTGCTCCAACCGGAACAACGAGTATTATGACGCAAACCACTTCGGGAATTGAACCGGTGTTTATGCCTGTTTATATGCGTCGTCGGAAAGTGAATCCGAATGATAAGAATGTACGCATTGATTTTGTCGATGAAAACGGCGATTCGTGGGAAGAATATGTTGTATTCCACCATAAGTTTGTAACTTGGATGGAAGCAAATAATTATCCGACAACAAAACATTACAGCAAAGATGAGGTGGATGAATTGGTTGCAAAATCGCCTTATTACAAAGCTACTGCCAATGATGTGGATTGGTTGAAAAAAGTACAGATGCAAGGTCGCATTCAAAAATGGGTTGATCATTCGATCAGCGTAACTATCAACCTTCCGAATGATGTGTCGGAAGAATTGGTTGGACAATTATACGAAGAGGCTTGGCGTTGCGGATGTAAAGGTGCTACAGTTTACCGTGATGGTTCACGTTCGGGCGTGTTGGTGTCGGTAAAAGAGGAGAAGAAAGAAGAGAAAGATGTTGAAAAGAAAGAAAAATGCTTTTGCATTGATGAGCAACAATTAGTTCGTCCGAAAGTATTGGAATGTGATGTAGTACGTTTCCAAAACGCTAAAGATAAATGGATTGCCTTTGTCGGATTGTTGAACGGACGTCCTTATGAGATATTTACCGGTTTGGCTGATGATGAAGAAGGAATTCTTCTTCCAAAAACAGTTACACAGGGAAAAATCATTAAAACAGCTGATGAAAACGGAGTAAAACGTTACGACTTCCAATTCGAAAATAAACGCGGATATAAAACAACGGTTGAAGGATTGTCGCATAAATTTGATAAAGAATTCTGGAATTATGCCAAACTTATTTCCGGTGTGTTGCGTTACGGAATGCCAATTGATCAGGCGATAAAGTTGATAAGCAGCTTACAGCTCGATAGCGAATCCATCAATACATGGAAAGTAGGAGTGGAGCGTGCGTTGAAGAAGTATATTCCCGATGGAACCGAAATAAACGGACAAAGTTGTCCTTCATGTAACCAAAAAACATTGGTTTATCAAGAAGGCTGTTTGACCTGTAAAAGTTGCGGATATTCGCGTTGCGGATAGGAAAAAGAATAACTTTTATTTTAAAGGAGCTAATAGAAAAAACATCCGGAAGAATTGTTTTCCGGATGTTTTTTCGTTTTATCAAAATGGC
>DAIOHI010000497.1:0-2215 GCA_036744815.1 Paludibacteraceae bacterium | reverse complement strand
ATTGTGCTAATCACGATATTGATGCTTATCTTCTTTAAGAAGAAAAAATGGTTCTGATGAACTCATTTAAATTTTCAGATATAACCGCCAAGAGCCCAAAGAGTCGCAAAGTTTTATGAAAATAAAACTCTCTTTGTGTCCTTATATTATAGAAAAACGGATAGGAGAAAGATTTTCCTTCAAAAGTCTTTGTGTCTCTTTGCGCAACTTTGTGGTTTTTATCCTCAAGAAAAAAGTTTAAATGGATTTAATAAAAACATCTCAATATAATAATATCAACTTTTCGAAGTTTAAGAAACCATACAACTTCAATTATACAAAAAAACAGATACATGTTCCTAAAGAGAGTAAAACCAGCAAATTTCATTATCATTTCATTGTTAAGCAGCGTTATTATTTCCTGTCAGTTTAAGAAAACAAATCAAGAAGAAGAGGAAAGTCCGGTTCATCTTTACGAATATGGCATTTGCGTCGATTCGCTGGACATCAATCGTTACACGATAAAAAGCGGCGACCTGTTGTTTAAAATCATTACCGACCTTGGCTTTCCGGCTAATCAGAGCTACGATATTTGTCAGAAAATTGCTCCGTTTTTAAGCTCCCGTCAAATTCGCACGGGAGGCGAATACAGCACCCTGACAACACAAGATTCCCTTTCGACGGTCAAATATATTATCTTCGAAAAATCGATGACCGAATTCGCCATCGTCGATCTAACTGCCGACAGCATCAACGCCTACAACTTCACTAAACCCGTTCAGCTCGTTCGCAAATACACCGAAGGAGAAATCACCTCTTCGCTGTGGAATGCACTTGTTGAATCGGGTGCCGGTCCGCTTCTCGCCTTGCGGCTTTCGGATATTTACGCCTGGCAAATCGACTTTTTCGATATCAAGGAAGGCGATTCTTTTTCGATACTTTACGATGTGGCTTGCATCGACGACACAACCATTGTGAACATTGCAAGCGTGGAAGGCGCTATTTTTACCCATCAAAAGAAGAAGTATTTTGCCATACCTTTTTCGCAGGATTCTATTATGGAGTATTTCGACGAAGAGGGTAACAGTCTGCGCAAGGCATTTCTGAAAGCCCCGCTCGATTTCTTCCGCATCACTTCCCGCTTTTCTAACGCTCGTTTTCATCCCGTACTCAAACGCTATCGTCCGCACCACGGCGTGGATTATGCCGCTCCGGTGGGAACTCCCGTGAAAAGCATCGGCGATGGAGTGGTTATCGCTAAAGGTTTTCAAAGAGGCGGAGGAGGCAATTTTTTGAAGATAAAACACAACACGACTTACACCACGGTGTATATGCACCTGAATCGTTTTGCAAAGGGAATAGAAAAAGGCTCATCCGTAAAGCAAGGTCAAGTTGTGGCTTATGTCGGCTCCACGGGCTTATCCACCGGACCGCATCTCGACTTCCGGGTGTTTAAAAACAACCGTCCTATCAATCCGCTCACGATGGAGACTCCGCCCTCGCTTCCGGTAAAACCCGAACTAAAAGACAGCTTCCAAGTGGTAAAACAACGCGTATTGTCGGAATTGGAATACGAAAAGACAAAAAGAATACCCGCCGAAGTGGAAAGCCACGAAGTGCTAAATCAATAATTCATCAGGACACAAAGTCATTGTGAACGAAAAACTCCTCAGATTTAGCCAAACATATTCGTTTGGCTAAATAACACAACATGAACTCTACCAAACACAAGTGAAAGGCTAAGTCCGAGCCTCGGATATAGCCAAAACAATATGAATGGTAGAATCCGAGAGTCTTTACTTAGCCAAACCAGCATGTTTGGCTAAACAAATAGCTTTCACAAGAATAAAAAGCCGCGTTTATCCATAATAGTCGCTCGTATCGCTATCATTTTCGAATAAGTTTGCTATTTTTGAAGCTCTATAAGTAATGCGAATTAAGAAATGAAGCCGTGCAACGGCGCTACTTTATTAACCGTATGCTTTAGCTTACGGTTATGATGCAAATAGCGGAAAAGTCCTGCAAGGACGACACAATAATACAAGTATCATCCTTGCAGGATTTCTATTTGATGTGATATCTTTCTGCCGTAAGCTAAAGCATACGGTTATTAAAATTAAGTCCCTGCGGGACATTGTCTGTTTCAATTATATTTTAAAGCGTTTTCTACAATTTATCCTTAAAAAAATAAGCCAACTATGAGAACTGAATACAAGAAGATAGTCCCTTCGGATGT
>DAIOHI010000496.1:0-2240 GCA_036744815.1 Paludibacteraceae bacterium | reverse complement strand
ATTTAAATTCCATATTTACGTCTCAAGTCTTCTATATGTTTATCCCACAACAAAGTTAAGTCTTTCACTTCGTTGGAATTTGCAAAGTCGGTGATAATCAAGGCAACTTCGCCTCCAAGTTCGGGAACTAGGATACGAAATTCGAAAAACAAATCAGAGCCAAAATCATCTTCCCATTGAAATTGAACATATTCGTTAGGCTTAATTTTTTGCAAGCAGGCTGTTTCTTCTGCATCGCCTTCCCAGGAAAAAGTGTAGTGATCCTCTTCTACAGTTACACCTTCGGCAAACCATTCCGTCAAGCCCAAAGGAGTACTTATCGAATTCCAAAGCACTCCAACCGATGCGGAACGAAGAGGATATTCCAAAGTTATCTTTTCTTTTTTCATACGACAACAATATTAGAGTTTTTCATAAAACTTCAGCCATTCACCTTTGTGATGCAATGAAAAATAAGCCCTTAACGTAATATAGACTTCAAACTGATTTTCCCAAATTCCGGAAACAAAAAAGGAAATATCTTTTTATTACAGCATGCTTTTCTTTTCAAAAGAAAGTGGCAACAAATCTTTTATACTGTCAATGATATAAGTATATTTTTCACCATAGAGCAATACCTTTATATTCTTTTCGAAGCGAGTTTCCGTTTCAAGCAACACTTGTCGACACGAACCGCAAGGAGTGATTGGATCTTCAAGAAATTTACCTTTATTGAATGCTACAACAGCTATCGCCGACACCGGAGTGTCGGGTCGTTGGGAATTAGCATAAAACATGGTAACGCGTTCGGCACAAAGCCCTGAAGGATAGGCGGAGTTTTCCTGATTATTTCCGGCAAATATTTCTCCATTATCAAGCAAAACAGCAGCTCCCACATGGAAATTGGAATATGGAACGTAAGCCTTAGAGACTTGTTCTTTAGCTTTATTTATCAATTGCTGATATTCAGGCGAAAGCTCATCGAAAGCGAAAATATCAATCTCGGTTTCTATGATTTTTTTTTGCATAGCAAGTCGTTTATTATATATATCCATTCGTAAATAGTGATAAAATTACTATATTACACGAAGGAACTTTCCAACAAAGATAAAAAAAATATGCATTTTATACACTTATTTCATTTTAATCGTTCTATTTTTGTAAGAAATAAACTTAATATCTTTAAAAACAAAAAAATGTATCCAAAACTTCTGTTAACAATTCTATTTGTTTTATCGTTTGCAAGTTCCTTTTCGCAGTCGCGCAATAAAGCTTACGAAGATTATATACACAAATATCATTCAATTGCTCAGAATCAACAAAGTGAACATGGTATTCCGGCAAGTATTATATTGGCTCAGGGATTGCTCGAGTCGAGTGCGGGAGCAAGTTATTTGGCTGTCAATGCCAACAATCATTTTGGTATAAAATGTCACAATTGGACGGGAGCTACCGAATATCGCGACGATGACAAGAAAAATGAGTGTTTCAGAAAATACAAGCATGCGCTCGACTCTTATGAAGATCATTCGCAGTTCTTAACAAGCCGTCCAAGATATTCCTCTCTATTCTCGCTGTCGCCTTCCGATTATGAAGGCTGGGCACACGGATTGAAAAAAGCCGGATATGCAACGGATCCTTCTTATGCTTATAAACTGATTTCGATTATAGAAACTTACGAATTAAATAATTACGACTCTGAAAAATCATCTGCCCGTAAAACAAAGAAATCTGAAACTACAACAAAAAAACAACCTTCGTACGAAGAATTTGTAATGGGGTATATCAACGCAGAAACGAAACACGAAGTATATTATAACAACAATATTAAATGTATTATTGCGGCTGCAGGCGACACATATGGAAGCATAGCCGACGAATTTAATCTATCGGAAAATCGCATCCGCAGGTACAACGATGCAAGTGAAACGGATCTGTTAAAAGCTGGAGATTGGGTTTATATTCGTCCGAAAAAGAAAAAAGCAGCAAAGAAAAACCCGACTCATATCGTTCGTGAAGGAGAATCGATGTATTCTATTTCCCAGTTTTACGGCATAAGAATAGTGTCACTTTACGATCTGAATGGAATGTCCTATACGTCAGGAGCCGAATTGGGGCAAGTATTGAAACTACGTTAAAAAAATGCGAAAGAAAAACACCGAAATATTAGCTGATGTTATCCGACAGGTTCTGAAAGAACAACGTATAGAGAAACCCTTGTACGAGCATCGAGTAATTAATGCTTGGCCCGTGGTACTTGG
>DAIOHI010000495.1:0-2248 GCA_036744815.1 Paludibacteraceae bacterium | reverse complement strand
TTTGTAATAAGTCAGAGTGTTAGTTCAACTGTTTACAAAGTAGGTGAAGCGTGGGGAACAGATAAAAGTTACATCTCTCTTCAAGAATTAATTAATGCTGGAGTCGGCAAAGCAGTTACAGATGAAATTTGGATTGCCGGAGAACAAGAATTAAATGCTCAATGGGTAATTTCTACATGGCAAGGCAAAATATATGGGGGATTTTCCGGGATAGAAACGGCTGTCGAACAACGACAAACTGTTTCCAACGGACGCGGTTGGGAGTTTGTTCACCCAACTACTTTGAAACTGAAGACAAGAACAGGACAAAATTCGATTATTAGCTCTTTTTCGTATGCATCTAACGGTGAAATTGTTTCGTTGATAGATGGGATCCGCTTCGATGGCAGCAACTGTACAGCTTCGCCTTTATTTATCCGCCAGTTTAGCTCCGCGGGACTTACTATTAAAAATTGTGTGATAGAAAACGCTGATTTGCCTACTAATAACACAATGAATCCAGGAACAGCCGACTTTGAGGCAGGTGCTATAAATCTCGGTAGTGATGATGCTGTAAATGTACGTAATGTAGTAGTTGAAGAGTGTCTTGTTCAGAGTAATAAAGCGCGTATTGGTGCTATTATGGCACGTAATGCCACAATTTTAAATTGTGTCATCATTAATAATATTGGCGTTGATTCGGGGCATTCGGGTGGCTTATTTGCTCGTACCGAACTAACCTTGGCAAATACGATTTTTTGGAACAATAAAATCGGCTCAATTGTCAACAATGTTAATGCTAATGGACAAATACTCGCTGCTTCTTCAAACATTATCGACCTTCTTACGCCACCTTTTACTGCCGAAAACGGGAATATAATGGAAACAGATAGTACTGCTATTTTTTCTCCAAAGACAATCATAGTGAACAATCTTCAGAATGCAGAAATTCTTCCGAAGCTTCCTGCAAGTGTTGTAGCAGGTAAAACTGTTGTGTTTAAAGTCTCAAGCTACGCTGATAAGATAACAACCATAAAAGTAAACGATGTAAAAATACATCCTAATACTGAGGGGTTATATCGTTTAGTGGCAATGCAAAACTGTGTCGTTGATATTGTGTTAGAAGATATTGAACCCTATATTCCCACAAAAGCGAGTACTGCCACTATTGATTGGGAGACTTTTCTTGCACAACACGATATGTATTGGACAAGTCTTTCTGCTGATCCAGTTGGAAAAAGTGATGACAATAATTTGAAAACTGGCTATTATGCCGGTGCTTTGATGGGTAATGGTTTAATAGGAACTAATATGTATAAGTTGAATGATAATGTATATCGTTTGAATGCTGCTCGGAGCGATATAACCGAAGTTCGCCGCCCCTATAATCTTTACAACAGTGCGCGTCTTCCCGTAGGCTACTTCACGCTGGCGACAGTAGGAAAAGTTACGGATGAAAAAATGCGCTTGTCGCTGTATGATGCGATGACCAAAGGGAGGTTTACTACTGATAAAGGAAGAATAAACTTTAAAACCTATGTTCATGCTGATAAAAATTATATTGTATTTGAAACTGATGCAGATGGAGATGAAGCTGATTATACATGGAGTTTTGTCGCTCAGCAGGCAATCAGTCCAAGGCAAATCCGTAATAACGATGCACCGACGGGCTACTTGAACAGTGAGGGAAAGTCGAATCCAGATGCTGAAACTCGCCTTGATGGTGATTATCATTTAACTATTCAGAAACTGGTAACAGACAACACCTTTAGCACCGTTGCTCGAGTATATGTAGTAGCTTGGAAAGAAGTGAAAACCATGGGACATCGTCGTATTGTAGCAACTATCGCGCAGGAAAGTACAGAGACGGCAGCCATAGCAAGTGCTAAAGTAACTCTTGATGAAGCGTTTGCTCAAACGGAAGAAGTAGTAGAAACAACTCATAAGGAATGGTGGAATAAATTTTACCAAAATGCCGCTTTTGTTTCTTTTCCAAATACGAAATTTGAATCTTTTTATTGGGCGCAATATTATAAATTTGCTTCTTGTACTCGTCCAGGAAAACCACTTGTCGATTTACAGGGAGTATGGCCCTCGTGGGATACTCCGTGGACGGCAATATGGGTAAATCTCAACCTGCAGCTTACTTATTCGTGGCAGACAAAATCTAATCTCGGCATGCTGTCAGAATCGCTGTGGGATGCACTGAACAACAATCTGTTGAATTTGCATCGAAACACGAGTTTGATGTCTGCGAAATACGGCGGTG
>DAIOHI010000494.1:0-2256 GCA_036744815.1 Paludibacteraceae bacterium | reverse complement strand
GATTTTACTTTGTCGATGTATATTTTATCAATGTCTTCGCCAATGCTTTGTATCAGCGATTCGTTTTTCGTGAACTTAATATCATCCACATTTACAATAGCATTTACCTCATCGATAACGTTGGTGTCGTGCGGAGCAATCATTTGCGCGCCATCGTTCCAATAAGCTTTGTAGCCGTTGTATTCTTTCGGATTGTGCGAAGCGGTCAGCATAACTCCGCTTTGACAACCGAAATGACGGATAGCAAAAGAGATTTCCGGTGTCGGACGCAGGTTTTCGAAAAGATAAACCTTAATGCCGTTAGCCGAAAAAATAGCGGCTGTTGTTTCGGCAAAATAGCGGCTGTTATTCCGGCAGTCGTGCCCGATAACTACGCTTATTTGCGGAAGATCGGCAAATTGTTTTTTCAAATAATTGCTCAATCCCTGAGTTGCCGAACCAACGGTGTAAATATTCATCCGATTGCTTCCGGCTCCCATAATGCCACGCAATCCTCCTGTACCGAACTCTAGGTTTTTATAAAATGATTCGATCAGCTCTGTCTTGTCATCAGCCGACAACATGCGACGTATTTCCGCTTTTGTCTCTTCGTTGTAATTACCGTCAAGCCACTTTTGCGCTTTTCCAATCACTTCGTTTAATAATTCCTTTTCCATAATGTCTGAACAATGATTTTAATATGATTATTTTTAATATTTTAAATTTATTCTTTCGCCCGCAGCGAATCCCAAATTAAATATCCGATTAGTGCGCCGTACATAACAAGTGCCAACCATTGAGCACCGCTTCCTTCTGCCCATGATGTGAGGAAAAAAGAATGACTTTCTTTGATGTTGCTAATTAATTCGGGAGTAACTGACTCGCCCAAAGCTGCAATTTCTTTTTCGGCAATAGACGATTGTACGAATTTGATCCCTGCGCTTACAACGCCCATCAATGCGCCACCGGCAATAAATCCGGATGCCAAGAGCGTTCCTTTTTCGTGACGTGCTGTGTTTAATGCTTTATCTTTGCTGCGCGACGAAACATACCAACTGATAGCTCCACCGACTAATAAAGGTACATTCAATTCAAGCGGAATAAACATTCCTAATGCAAAAGCCAATGCGGGAACTTTAAAAAAAGTCAGCAATAAAGCAATAAGCGCACCTAAAGCATACAAAAACCAAGGTGCTCCCGTGCCCGACATCAAGGGCTCGATAACAGCTGCCATCGCATTTGCTTGTGGTGCAACGAGTGCGCCTTCGCCCGTAAATCCGTAAGTTTTGTTCAATATCATGATAACGCCGCCGACTGTTGCCGCCGAAACCAGCGTTCCGAGAAACTTCCACGATTGTTGTTTGGCGGGCGTGCTGCCCAACCAATAACCGATTTTCAGGTCGGTAATAAAACCGCCTGCCATCGATAATGCCGTACAAACAACTCCGCCAATGATAAGAGCAGCAACCATTCCCGCTGTACCTTTCAAACCTACCGCAACCATCACAACGGAAGCTAAGATTAATGTCATCAGCGTCATGCCCGATACGGGATTTGTTCCCACGATGGCAATGGCGTTCGCGGCTACCGTAGTAAACAAAAATGCGATAACAGCCACTACCAAAATACCCACGATGGCATATAATAAGTTGTGAACTACTCCAAAATAGAAGAATATAAAGGTTGCTATTAATGCAATGATAACTCCGAATACGATAATTTTCATTGAAATATCGCGTTGTGTACGTTTTACATCCGCATCCACCGTTTGTCCTTTTCCTTTCAATTCTTTTCCGGCTAAGCCAACGGCACTTTTAATAATGCCCCATGACTTAATAATACCAATGATTCCTGCCATGGCAATACCTCCGATGCCAATATGGCGGGCAAAAGAAGTGAAAATAGTTTCGGGAGCTACATCCGTTAATCCACCTCCGGCATAGATAGGATTCAATATATGAAGTAAATTTTCGCTCAGTAAAGGAAATATCGGAACGAGCACAAACCAAACCAATGCCGAACCGGCACAGATAATTGCCGCGTATTTCAAGCCTACGATATAACCCAAGCCCAACACTGCTGCGCCGACATTTACTTTGAATAGCACTTTTGCTTTGTCGGCAACTACTTCGCCGAAGGGCAATACGCGCGAACTGAATGTTTCTGCCCATGCGCCGAAAGTGGCGACAATAAAGTCGTACAACCCTCCGATAAGTCCAGCGAAGACAAGGGGCTTTGCTTGACTACCGCCTTTTTCGCCCGAAATAAGAACTTGGG
>DAIOHI010000493.1:0-2257 GCA_036744815.1 Paludibacteraceae bacterium | reverse complement strand
GTCTGCGAATCTGCTTCTCTATTGCTTCGAGCGATAGATCAAAAGCTTCTTCAAATGTATCACATGTTTTCGATGCAAAAAAATCAACATTCGGAATGGCGATTTTTATCTCAGCCTCTTTATTTGTTGCTGTTTCGGGCTTTACAACTTTTAAATATACTTCAACATTCAGAATGTCTTCATAAAATTTCTCCAACTTAGAAATCTTTTTAGTAATACGCTCTTCCAGACCAGACGACGCTTCAAAATTTACCGATTGAATTCTTAATTTCATAATTACCTCCTTTTTTTATTTAGCCCGAGGATGGGCGTTGTTATATATATTATGTAGCTCTTCAAAACTTGTATGTGTATAAACCTGCGTTGCAGCCAAGCTACTATGTCCTAATAATTCTTTTACAGCATTTATGTCAGCTCCTTCATTCAGCAATGCCGTTGCAAAACTGTGACGTAAAACGTGCGGACTTTTTTTATGCAGCGTAGTCACTTCCGCCATTTTACTCCGAACCATATTATAAACCATTTTCGGATAAAGCGCTTCTCCATTTTTTCGAACAAAAAGCCGAGAACAACTCAACTCAACGGATTCATCACGTAAAACGATATAACTTTCTATTTCGCTGGAAAACTCATCACTCATCGGAATGATTCGCTGCTTATTTCTTTTTCCGATAACTCGCAAACTGCCATTACTTATATCGACATCTGTATCTTCGATGGCGATTAACTCGGAAAGACGGATTCCTGTTGCATAAAACAATTTCAATATCAGATGATCGCGAATACGTTCAAAATCATTTGGCAAAAAGCTTTCGTCCAAAGCGTTTTCCATCTCGTTGTTTTTAAAAAACGCAGGAAGCGCCTTCTTTGTTTTAGGCAAAACAATCTTTAACGTCGGATTGCTTTGTGTATATCCACGTGTAAGTAAAAAATGCCAAAATGATTTTAATGTTGATATCTTCCGAGAGATGCTTCGTGCCGTTTTTTTCTCATTCATTTGAGCAAGCACCCATCGCTGTATATGCGATACATCTATCGAATCGGGAGTAAAATCCTCGGGAGAGATTTCTATAAATCGGCAGAACTGATATAAATCTGTCCTATACGACAAAACAGTATGAGAAGAGTAATTCTTTTCATACTGTAAATATTGCAGAAATCCATCAATCATAATTGCGTGCCTAATTCTGCAACGAAGTTAAAATAAAAAAACCAAGAAAGCAAGCTTTCTTTTGATTTTTTAGTCTTCGGTTTGTTGCAGCTTTTGCACGTAAACGGCGCGGCTTCTTTGTTCTCTTTTGATTACAGAGGGTTTATCGAAACATTGACGACGGCGAAGTTCTTTCACAACACCGGTTTTTTCAAATTTACGTTTGAATTTTTTCAATGCTCTTTCAATGTTTTCGCCTTCTTTTACAGGAACTACAATCATAATTGATTTATTAAATATTTTAAATTAAAACTTTATTTCGTTTCTTAATTACGTTTTAAAATTTGGGTCTGCAAAAATAGACAATCCTTTTTGAATAACAAATTATTCCGACAAATATTTTATCTTATCTCTCACAAAAAGATGGAATTTATTAATTTTGGACCCGTTATTTTACTATCGACTCTGTAGGTTAAACTGATAAATTATTTTTATCTTTACATCATTATCATTTCACTGAACTTCTCGATAAAAACAGCCTCAAACCTCTTCTTAGGTAAATCTATCCTGTCATTTAATAAGAGTAATTATTTTTCATTATAAACCGAATTTGAAGTTTATAATCTTCAAATTCACAATAAACAATCTCTATAAATTTAGATTTATGAAAATAGGAACGCCTAAGGAAATTAAAAACAATGAAAACAGAGTAGCTTTAACGCCTTCGGGTGTTCAAACATTAGTTAGCTACGGACACACAGTGCTAATCGAAAACAACGCTGGATTGCAAAGCGGCTTTACAAATGAGCAATATATTGCTGCCGGTGCTCAAATCGCGTCTTCTGCCGAAGAAGTTTATGCCTACGCAGAGATGATCATGAAAGTAAAAGAGCCTATCAAAAGCGAGTACAAATTGATTCGCCCGAATCAACTTGTATTCACTTATTTCCATTTTGCCTCTGAACAAGACCTCACCCTTGCCATGATTGAAAGTGGCGCAGTTTGCTTAGCTTACGAGACCGTAGAAAAAGCGGACAAAACTCTTCCTTTATTGATTCCTATGTCCGAAGTTGCCGGACGGATGTCGGTGCAAGAAGGTGCAAAATA
>DAIOHI010000492.1:0-2261 GCA_036744815.1 Paludibacteraceae bacterium | reverse complement strand
GAGTCGATAATCATAAACTCAACTCGTCGATTCTTGGCGCGACCTTCTTCTGTGTCGTTGGTGGTGATAGGTTCGTTCGAACCTTTGCCTTCGAAGCTCAATCGTTCTTTGTCGGTTCCTTTTTTCACAAGAGCGTCGTACACGGCATGTGCCCGGTTCTTAGATAAATTCAAGTTGTAAGATTCACTTCCGACATTGTCCGTGTGACCAACGATATGAATCTTGACTTGAGGATTATCAGCTAAGAATTGATACAAATCCTGTAATGTAGGTTCGGATTCAGGCATGATATCCGCCTTGGCAAATTCGAAGAAAAGATTTTCCAATACAACCTTGACGTCTTTCTTGATGGCTTGTAAAGCGATTTTCAAGGTGTCGGAATGCGTGAAATCTACTTCCTCCTTTTGGAAGATATATCCGTCTGAATTTACGTTGACCAGATATTTTCCCTCTTTCATTGCATGCTGCATCATACCGTCGGCAGCATTGGTTGCAGCTTTTTTCATTTGCTTGTTGTCCGCCGTCGAAATGATTTCCACTTCCGCAAGAAGCGCTTTACTGCTTTCGGCATCAATTACCCTCACGGTTAACACCGGAATGCGCTTCATTGCAATATACAGCGTATCGGTTTCATTATGAGATATTGATTCCTGATATTCGAAATATCCGGCAGCTTTCGCCGTAATCTGGTATTTGGCAATTCTCATCTTCTGATTTAGCATTCCCTGCGGACTTGTGTTTCTGCGGAAAACCTGACGGTTACCCGGCGTAATGCGGGCAGAAACTTCCACTCCTCCCATTTTTGCTCCCGATTCCTGGTCGTTTACGGCTACGTAAAGTATTGGAAGAGGAGCTGGAGTTCTTCGCTTGGGAGCCGGTTTTCTTGTCGGAGTTTGAAATGAAAGCGTCAGTTTCAATCCTGTATAAAGATTGTTGAAACTTTTTCCATTAGCCAAAACACTTGACGAGATACTGCCTACCGATATATCCTGAATGCCTTCGCCTACAGCAAAAGAGCGCGGATTGATTGTGGAGGATTTATTGATATTCAATAATCCATAGTCGATAAACCATCCGGCACGATAGGAGATAGGTATGTTGTTGTTCAGAGATTTCATTCCATCCGGAAGCCATTCGTCCAATACGACTCCGAACTCTGCCGATCCCGTTACGTTCAAGCCCAAATCCAATTTCCCTTTGGGTGCAATCGAAAATTCGTTTATATAATGATTATCGATATTCTCAAACTCATCAAAAGCTTCTGGATCCTTTGCCCGTGGCTCGATAAGGCTATTCGTTTGGTAACTTCCCGACATGTTAATGCCGACTTTTGTTCCCAACAGAGCATAATAGCGGTTGAATTTCATCCCGAACATAAGAGGAATGCTCAGATAGGCAAAGCGCTGCTTTTCTTGATAGTCCGAAAAACTATAAATCGCATCCCATTCCATCGAAAGGGGAGGATACAAAACTTTATATTCTTCCGTAAAATCGCTCATTTTTGTTTTAGCACCCATGTAGGAAAAATCCACTCCGCTTTGCAAAATGAAACTGTTATAATGTAATTCGTATCCCAATCCGATGTTTCCTCCCATCCCTCCGGGAGTTTTCGAATTTTCAATTCCATGCAGCAAAGAACTGTATCCTCCTCCTCCCCAAATGTCGATGTAATGTTGGGTTTGGGCATTTGATGCCGTGAACAAAAGAGAAAACAAAATTACTGCCAGGCTGATATATTTTATTTTTGTCATCATTTCTATCGTTTTGTCGTTTGCCTTTGTTTAATTAGATTGTACTTGAATTGTAAACACCTTTACATAATCCTGTTCCAATTTAACTTCCAACAGGTAAAGTCCTTTCTCCAATGGAGGCGTTAAGTAAGTGCTTCCTTCGTTTATCGTCTGTGTGCTTATCAGCAAGCCGCTTACACTATAGATTTTGGCAATTCCTTTTTTCGAGGACTTCAACTCTAAGGCTGTTCCGTTGATACTTAGGTTAGATGTCAGTTTAAGCTCGGCAGATTCCACCAATTGCGGTAGAAAAGGACAGGTTGATATCGTAACTTCATCGTCCGAACGGGTCAGCTCTATGCGGTATTCAGCTCCTTCGAAATCCAATCCTTCGGGAAGATATAGGTAGGATTTTGTCGCTCCGTCGATCTTATCCGTGTTCTTATACCATTGGTAGGACGAGAAAGTATAACCCCCATTATAATCGGCATTCTTTACAAACAATAAATCGTTCCATCGCTGAGCGATAAT
>DAIOHI010000491.1:0-2264 GCA_036744815.1 Paludibacteraceae bacterium | reverse complement strand
AAATCAATTGTTCGGTATCGATTCCAGCCGATTTCAGGGAAGACTTTGTTGTACATCTTTTCGAGTTTATTCAATTTTTTCTCGTAATTATCCAAAGACCCTAACTGAATCAAGGCATCGCCAACACGGGGAACCAATTCGATATGCTGATCGTATGTAACAAATATTTGTTCGATCTGCGCATTCCAAAAGGAGTTTTTCTCTAAAAATGTAATAAAATCGAAGAGTTCGCCCGTAGCCTTTGTTTTGGTTACATGCCCCGAAACGACAGGCACATAAGCCGAATAACCCATCGCCACAGGCATAATAACGCCTTCTTTATCCACATAATAATTTTCGCCGCCATTCATAACTCTGAATTTAGGACTACGCTGAACAATGCGAATCTGCAACACTCCCGCCGGAGTTTTATAGCATTCAACTTTTTTCACCATCGGATTCTTACGCAAAACCTTTTCGATGGATTCCGTTTCAATGTGTTTATAAGTTTTCCCGATCGGATTCAAGTTGTTGTTTGCCAATGCCCGAGCTATTTCTTTACTTGAAATCAAACCTATTTTCGTGCTATCCACTATGTGTACGTCTAAATGCTTACATACCGTTTCTTTGCCGCTCCCCGCGACAAAGCCCAATATCGTGCACATATATGCCAGCACAAGTACTGCAAGGACGATAGGTAGTATCTTTTTTAATTTAGACATTTATAAACGACTCCAAGCTTTAAGACTTAGGACTATTTTTCTTCAACCAATCTTTTATTTTCGGCACCATTCTATCAATACTGCCGGCTCCGAAAGTTACCAATACATCTAAGTCTTTATTTTCGAGCAAAGTTAATAGATTTTCCATCGAAGACAAAGATTTATTTTTCAGTTTAACATCCCTGAGTATCATCTCCGAACTAACTCCTTCGATAGGTTCTTCGCGTGCAGGATAAATATCCAGCAAAATCAATTCGTCAAGTTGCGAAAGTGCTTCAGCAAAATCGGCGGCAAAATCGCGCGTCCGGCTATAAAGATGCGGCTGAAAAATGCCCGTTATCTTTCGATCGGGATATAAATTGCGAATGGACAAAATGCTCGCCCGAAGTTCGCCCGGATGATGTGCGTAATCGTCCATATAGACCGTTTTGTCCGATTTGAAAACCGTATTGAAACGACGGTAAACACCCGAAAAAGACGCGATACCCGTTCTTATTTCGTCGTCGCTTACGCCATTGAGCCATGCCAAAGCCATTGCCGCGACACTATTTTCAACATTAATACGGATAGGAACTCCCAAACGTACATCGGCAATGCGACCGGTAGGTGTTACAAAATCGAAATATATTTCCCCTTTTTGAGTACGAACATTCTCTGCATGAAAATCGCCGCCATCGTCCATCGAATAGGAATAAAGCTTTACACCTTTCTGCAATTGAGGATTGACATCAATTCCTTTTCGCATCAGCAAAGCACCACCTGCACGAATAAGCGAGGTAAAATGCTCGAAACTTTCGCGGAATGCCTGTTCGGTTTCGTAAATATCCAAATGATCGGGATCAGCCGAAGTAATTACCGCCATATAAGGCGAAAGATGATGAAAAGAACGATCGTATTCGTCGGCTTCCACCACTACGAGATTGCTGTCGTTGGAGAGCAGCAAATTCGAATTGTAATTATTAGCAATACCTCCTAAAAATGCACTGCAAGACGCGTGCGACTGATACAATAAATGCGCAGCTATGGTAGAAGTAGTCGTTTTACCATGAGTTCCGGCAATGCAAAGGGCTTTGCTTTTCTGAGTAATACGTCCCAGCACTTCGGCTCGTTTTTGTATTGTATAACCGCTATTTTGGAAATAAAGCAACTGCGGATGATCTTTCGGAATAGCCGGAGTAAGCACAATCAAGGTTTTCTTCGGGTTGATAAAATCGGCAGGTAGGGCAGCAATACCACTATCGAAAACGACACGAATACCTTCGGCGCTCAAATCGTCGGTAACTTTACTTTCGGAACGGTCGTAACCTCCTACTTGAAATCCTCTGGCATTAAAATAGCGAGCTAAAGCGCTCATTCCTATTCCTCCGATACCGAGAAAGTAATATTTTGTAAACTCGTTCATATATTCAAATTAACCCCAGCCCCCTAAATCCCCCTCAAGGTGGACTTTTAGAAAGTGAGTAACATAACTTCTGTTTTTTGTTTCAATGCTTTTTCTCTCTACTCAGCTTCCTCATTTGTGAGAAGAACGGAGAGAAAGCTTTATAATTTCTGTTGCTATTC
>DAIOHI010000490.1:0-2275 GCA_036744815.1 Paludibacteraceae bacterium | reverse complement strand
AAAGTGAAATTGCATGTGCCTGCAGGGCAGTTAAGCGAATCAGTTGCTTTAGAGATAGAGCTTCCGGATATTGACAAAGCGATGGCTTGCGAGTTGACTTTTACAATTGAGAACAGCGATTATCAAAACAAATATCCTCTTTGGATTTATCCTCATTTACCGGAGATACCTCAAACAAAAGCGTCGGTAAAGACTTTCAGTCGGATGGATGATGAATTGCTTTCGTGGCTTCAGGCAGGAGGACGAGCTTTGTTGATGCCCGATGCAGGAGCTTATCCCGAGCAGACTTTAGGTGGAATGTTCAGCAGCGATTATTGGAATTACTCGATGTTTAAAGGCATTTCCGAAAGGGCAAAAAAGCCGATATCTCCGGGAACAATGGGTTTGTTGATTCAAAAAGAGCATCCGATTTTTCATAATTTCCCAACCGAAACGCATAGCAATTGGCAATGGTGGTCGGTGGTGAAAAATTCGAATCCATTAATTTTAAATAATTTATTAGGAAAGCTACAACCGATTGTCGAAACTATTGATAATATTGAACGAGTACATTTTACCGGGCTTATTTTCGAATGTCAAGTAGGAAAAGGGCGTTTGCTGGTATGTATGAGCGATTTGAAAAATACTCTGAATTATAATGAAAACAAGCAGTTGTATGCGTCGATAATTGACTACATCAATTCCGATGATTTTAATCCAACAGACAGAATTGATATTGAAGAGTTGAAAGCGCTGTTTACCTTAAAATCGAATACGGAATATATTCAGGGCGTTCGAAATGTAACTTACGATTAAGAATAGAAATTTGAAAATTAAGAAAATATTTTTTAGCATTGTTATATAAAAATCAAACATAAAAATCACAATCAAATGAATAATGAAAAGATCAAATTGAAAGAAAAAATCGCCTACGGATTTGGCGATGCCGCTTCCTCCATGTTTTGGAAAATATTCGGGATGTATTCCCTCTTTTTCTACACCGATGTTTTTGGCATCACAGCGGCAGCGGCGGGTACTATGTTTCTTATTGCCCGTTTGTGGGATTCTTTTTTCGATGTTTTTGTAGGCATTATGAGCGACCGCACCAAAACTCGCTGGGGAAAATACCGTCCCTATTTGCTTTGGTTTGCTATACCTTTCGCAGTAATGGGCGTTATCACTTTCTTTACGCCCGATTTTAGCCAATCAGGCAAATTGGTTTACGCTTATATTACTTATTCGCTGATGATGATTGTGTATTCACTGATTAACGTGCCTTACGCTTCTTTGCTCGGAGCTATTTCATCCGATCCGAAAGAACGCAATTCGCTTTCATCTTACCGGATGTCTTTTGCTTTTATCGGCAGTTTCGTAACCTTTATGTTGTTGCAGCCGCTGATTGATTTCTTTTCGAAGCATTTCGACAATAATGCCGTTACGCATGCTACCGAGTCGATCAGCACTTCGCCCATAGGCTGGGTAATGGGCGTGGGAGCTATCGGAATAATTTGCGTTGTACTCTTTCTGCTCTGCTTTACTTGGACAAAAGAGCGCGTTGTGCAAATAGAAACAGAAGAAAACGTATCAATAAAACAGGATTTAAAGAATCTTTTCCGCAATGCTCCGTGGTGGATTTTGGTTGGGACAGGATTGGCGGCTTTGCTTTTCAATGCCGTTCGCGATAGCGTGGCTATTTATTATTTCCGCGATTACGTGCAGGTAAATTATCGTATGCCGGGCACTGGTTGGGATATGACGACGATTTAT
Source organism: Paludibacteraceae bacterium (assembly GCA_036744815.1). Lineage (GTDB taxonomy): Bacteria > Bacteroidota > Bacteroidia > Bacteroidales > Paludibacteraceae > H1. The sequence goes on along the minus strand of DAIOHI010000490.1, from coordinate 529 downwards.
TTTCTTGTCGGACAAGCGGCAAACCTGATAGGTGTGATGCTTGCGCCCACTATTTCGGCTAAGTACGGAAAGAAAAGAACTTATGCCATAGCTATACTTATTGCAGGAATTTTAAGCACCGGATTTTATTTTATACCGAATAATATTGTTTATATTCTGACACTTCAATTCTTTACTTCGATTTTTGCCGGTTACGTGTTGCCTTTGTTGTGGTCGATGTTTGCCGATATTGTCGATCATCAAGAACTGACTACCGGACGTCGTGCTACGGGACTTATTTTCTCTTCTTCGTCCATGTCGCAAAAATTGGGTTGGGCTTTGGGTGCAGCCATGAGCGGTTGGATTTTAGCGGTATTCAACTATGCTCCCGACGCAGCTCAGCAAGCTGCTGAAACCATCTTTGGTGAGCGAATTATGATTAGTCTGATTCCTGCTGCTTGTTGTGTGTTGGCGTTTATCGGGATGTTGTTCTATCCACTTTCGGATAAAAAAGTGAAGGAAATTTCGGAACAGCTTGAGGAAAAAAGAA
>DAIOHI010000489.1:0-2283 GCA_036744815.1 Paludibacteraceae bacterium | reverse complement strand
GCGTCAAGTCAGCAGTTAAGTTATGTCCTTTTATAGTAATTTCCGAAGTTGCACTCTGTTGATAAGCAACTGTTCCGAAATTAACCGTATAACCGGAAGTCGGCATGCTTAAGTATGGATAATCAACGTCGCCGATGTTGAAAGGCTGTCCTTGTCGATCGCCCCACAGATACTCCACCAATTCGGGATAATCGATAAAAGGATTGCGATTGTGCTGTAACTCAAAAATAGCGTTCGATCGGTTTATTTCTTTTTCGCTCACAGGATCTTGCCGGCTCCAAGTCAGAAGCAATTCTTTTGCCCAAGGTTTGAGCATGGGCCATGTCTCGGAAGTCACAAGCATGGTTGGAGCATTTCCTGTCCACGAAAGATTTTCGTAACAGGTGAACATATACAAATAAGCACGAGCAAAGTCGCCTTTATATTCATCCAAAGGCTCGAAACATAGTTCGGTATATTCCGATCCAAAAGTATTGTTTCCTACTTTTATCGCATTATTATTAAATTTACTACCACTGTTCGTGCCCAAAGGATAGTTGCTCCGCGCCGAATTAGCGTTGGAATTTGATGGATTTAAATGATACAAATCTTTGTATGCGTCATTTTTAGCACTTCCCCACCAGCTTTTAGCAACGCTATGCTCGATGTTCATGCCATCAGGCGCTTTTCCATTACCGGGGAATTTGACAAGATTCGTCGAATACATATCCCAGACATATCCATCAGGACGCAGATCCGATTTTTCAAAACCGCTCCATGTTCCGCTTCCGTAGCTCAGGCGGCTTCCTACTTTTATGATATTGTGCAATGCGGTTTTTAATTCTTTATCCGATTTTCCGATAGCCGATTGGTAATACGCCGGATCGGGCTGGGCTGCTAATGTTATAGAAACAACAAGCGATAAGAGAAGATAAATACGTTTTATCATTTTAGTCAAATTCAAAGTGGGCTGCAAATATCGTAAAAATATATTCTCTACAACTATTCGGAAAAGATTTTATTCTGATTTTAACTTATAGCCTAAAAAAGCTATTGCTTATTCAGCTTACTATGCTTCAATCCGTAACTAAAATAAATAACAAAACCGACGGCAGTCCATATCAAAAGTCGACTCCATGTAGTCCAGGGAAGGGAAAGCATTTGCGCGATACAAATAAAAGCACCTAATAGAGGAACAAAAGGCACAAGAGGCGTTTTGAAAGGGCGTTTCAAATCGGGTTGTGTTTTGCGAAGCACAACGATAGAAATACAAACAATGGAAAAAGCCATCAAAGTTCCTATCGAAACTAACTCGCTAAGCACATGCAAGGGGAAAAGTCCCGCGAAAACTGCCGTAATCACACAAGCAAAAACAGTCGCGTTACGAGGAACGCCGTGTTTAGTATCTACCTTTGAAAATAGTTTAGGCAACAATCCGTCCTTCGAAATCGAAAAATAAATGCGTGATTGTCCGAGCATCATAACTAATATTACAGAACTCAGACCGGCAATAGCACCTAACTTGATAAAAGGACTAAGCCAAGCCAAACCTTCGCCCGCACGATCGATAGCCAAAGCAATAGGCGCCGGCACATTCAGTTCTTTATAATTGACAATGCCCGTAAGAACAGCCGTAACAGAAATGTACAACACGGCACATATAAGCAAGGATATCAATATTCCTTTCGGCATATCTTTTTGAGGATTACGAGCTTCGCCCGCAGCAGTTGACAAAGCATCGAAGCCGAGATAAGCGTAGAACACCACACCCGCACCTCGCAAAATACCACTCCATCCGTACTCTCCAAAATTTCCCGTATTTTCAGGAATATAAGGCTGCCAATTCTCTATATTGATATAGGAAAGTCCGAAACCGATAAAGAGCAAAATTACGCCAACTTTAATCACAACAATAATATTATTGATCAGTGCCGACTGCTTAATACCACCCACGAGGAATACCGACACAAGCACTACGATAAATACCGCCGGGAAATTAATCAAACTCCCCGTCCATATCCAACCGTCGGCAGTATGGTCGAAAGTAGGTTGCGCAATACTCGACGGCAAATATAAACCCCAGCCATCGAGTAGGCTGAGCATATAACCCGACCATCCCACAGCAACACTCGAACAAGCAAAAAGGTATTCGAGGATCAGCGTCCAGCCGATAAACCAAGCCAACACTTCGCCCATGGTCGTGTAGCTATAAGAGTAAACGCTGCCCGACACAGGAATCATAGCCGCAAATTCGGCATAGCACAAACCTGCCATTACGCAGCCTAAAGCAGAAATAACAAAGGA